>WTJB01000217.1 GCA_011526335.1 Candidatus Arcticimaribacter sp. | reverse complement strand
ATTATAACCTGAGTGGTATGGAGCTCGGGTTTGATGGGGTTCGTTTGGTAAAAGAGCAGATGAGTCCCATACGTCGAAGAAGTATAGCAGACAATGACGAAAGCGGTGGGGTGGAAGTCTATTTAAATCAGCGGTATCAATTAAAATTGTATCAAAGCATAGCCGTCATACAAATTCGACCCGACTCTCCAGCAGAAAAAGCAGGCTTAAAAATAGGGGATGTCATTACCCATATCAATAGAAAAAGCTTGCATCATTTACCCTTATCGGAGGTAATTGCAAAGCTACAAACGCATCCCAAAGATAAAATAAGGATCAGCTATTTGCGGGGAGGCAAAAGTTTTCGAACGTTAATTGTATTGGAAAAACTATTCTAGTGCTGTAACCGTCCCTTTGATTTTTAAGGCTACCGTTTTTTGATCGGTAGCATTGGAGTTCACAGTAACGGTTTTACGTATAGGACCTACTCGATTGGTGTCGTATTTAACCTGTATTTCACCTTGTTTTCCAGGCGCAATAGGCGCTTCTGGTTTTTTGGGAATGGTACACCCGCAGGATGAATATACTTTTTCTATGATTAAAGGCGCATCGCCTGTATTGGTAAAACGAAAAACACGAATGCCATCGCTTCCTTTTTCAATGGTACCGTAATCAATAACATTGGATTCAAATGTAAGTTGAGGTCCTTGGGCATAAGCCATAACGAAGGACGCCATAAAGACAATTAAAAAGCTAATATTTTTCATAAAACAAACTTTGGTTCAAGATAAACTTTTTTTTGGCGGAAAAGAAAGTCGATTTATTCCTTTTGTTTTCTGCCATAGGTCGTTTACTTTTGTAATGCACAAAAATCAGACCATTTATGTCGATTCCCTCAAAATTTGAAGCCGCCAAAGTAGAAAAAAACTGGTATGACTACTGGTTAAAGCATAACTATTTTTCTTCAACTCCAGATGAGCGTCCGGCATACAGTATCGTCATTCCACCCCCAAACGTTACGGGGATTTTGCATATGGGACATATGCTCAACAACAGTCTTCAGGATATTTTAATTCGTCGTGCTAGAATGAAAGGATTCAATGCCTGTTGGGTTCCTGGAACAGACCATGCCTCGATCGCTACAGAAGCCAAGGTGGTTGCACGTCTAAAAGAACAAGGGATTGACAAAAACGATCTGACAAGAGAAGAATTTTTAACCCATGCTTGGGAATGGACGCATGAGTATGGGGGAGTTATTTTACAACAACTTCAAAAGCTAGGTTGCTCGTGTGATTGGGATAGAACCAAGTTTACACTAGATCCCGAAATGTCTGCTTCTGTTATCAAGGTATTTGTTGATTTGTTTAACAAGGGATTGATATACAGAGGGTATCGTATGGTCAATTGGGATCCAGAAGCCCAAACCACATTGTCAGACGAAGAGGTGATTTATGAGGAGCGCAATGGATTTCTATACCACATCCAATATGCAATAGAAGGAAGTGATGAAAAGCTTGTCATTGCTACAACGCGTCCCGAAACCTTGTTAGGCGATACCGCCATTTGTATTCATCCTGAAGATGAACGTTATCAGCATTTAAAAGGGAAAAACGCCATCGTTCCTATAGTCAATAGAACCATTCCGATTATTCAAGATGACTATGTGGACGTAGAATTTGGTACGGGTTGTTTGAAAGTCACGCCTGCTCACGACATAAACGATAAAGCACTAGGCGAAAAGCACGATCTAGAAATTGTAGATATTTTTAATCCAGATGGAACCGTCAATGCCAATGGCTTGCATTACGAAGGACAAGATCGTTTTTCAGTAAGAAAAGCCATTGAAAAAGAATTGGATGCCTTGGGTGTGCTGGCCAAAAAAGAACCCCATAAAAATAAGGTGGGTACTTCAGAAAGAACAAAAGCTGTGATTGAGCCCCGTTTATCCGACCAATGGTTTTTGCGCATGGAAAAACTTGCTCAGCCTGCCATTGATGCCGTTTTAAATTCTGGTGAAATTGCATTGGTTCCCGAAAAATTTAAAAACACCTACAGGCATTGGATGGAAAATATTCGGGACTGGAATATTTCTAGACAATTGTGGTGGGGGCAGCAGATTCCTGCCTATTACTATGGGGCTGGTAAAAACGACTTTGTCGTTGCAGAAACGGCTGAAGAGGCTCTCGAACTGGCAAAACAAAAAACAAAGAATACAACCCTAACCGTAGAAGACTTGTGTCAAGATCCTGATGTGCTAGATACTTGGTTCTCTTCTTGGTTATGGCCGATTTCTGTATTTGATGGGATTCGAGATCCAGAAAATAAAGAAATTCAATATTACTACCCTACCCAAGATTTAGTGACGGGCCCAGATATTTTATTTTTCTGGGTGGCGCGAATGATAATCTCGGGCTATGAGTATAGACAAGCTCCTCCTTTTTCGAAAGTATACCTTACGGGGCTGGTTCGGGATAAGCAGGGACGAAAAATGTCAAAACAACTGGGCAACTCTCCAGATGCATTAAAACTGATTGAAGATTATGGTGCAGATGCTGTAAGGGTAGGATTGATGCTGAGTTCTGCCGCAGGAAATGATTTACTTTTTGATGAAAGCCTTTGTCAACAAGGGAAAAACTTCGCCAATAAAATTTGGAATGCCTATCGACTTATAGACGGTTGGGACGTTGACGCTTCCTTAGAACAATCGCAGGCCAACAAAGATGCTGTTGCCTGGTATACGGCAAAATTCCAAGCCACGCTAGAGCTGGTAGAAGATCATTTTAGCAAATACCGTATCTCGGACGCCTTGATGAGTTTGTATAAATTGGTGTGGGACGATTTTTGTTCTTGGTTCTTAGAAACGGTAAAACCTGCCTATGGAGAGAAGATAGATGCTGCTACGCGCAATAGCATCCAAGTGCTTTTTGAAAATAACCTTAAACTTCTCCATCCCTTTATGCCTTTCTTGACGGAAGAATTATGGCATCAAATGGCAGAAAGATCTGTTGAAGAAGCACTTCTTGTTAGCTCGTGGCCAACGCTTGCTGACTATGACAAAGCGTTTATTGAAGATTTTGGGTTTGCCACAGAAATTGTTGCGGGAATACGGAATTTTAGGAAAGAAAAAAATATTCCATTTAAAGAACAACTGCATTTGATTGCATTAACCGATAAAAACCTGCCGTGTAAGGAGGTTATTGTAAAAATGGGCCAACTGTCTGAAATTTCTACTCAAGTTGCCACCCCAGACGAAATAGGGGGAACCTTTCGGGTGGGAAGTACAGAGTTTTTTATTCCTTTAGCCAATCAAATAGACCCTGAGGCAGAACGCATTAAATTGGAAGAAGAACTAAAATACAACCAAGGATTTTTAGCTTCTGTACAGAAAAAACTAAGCAATGAGCGTTTTGTGGAGAATGCCCCTGAAAAGGTTATCGCTATGGAGCGAAAAAAAGAAGCCGATACGCTCGAAAAAATTAAGATGATAGAGCGCAGCCTAGCTACGCTTTAGTTCTTTTGGGTAATGATCGTTTCTCCTCCTCGGACAACCTGATCAAGCGCTACGTCTACTTTGGTGTCTACGGGTAAAAATAAATCCACTCGAGATCCAAATTTTATAAACCCAGCATCGGTTCCTTGTACCGCTGTATCGCCTACTTTGGCATAGTTGACGATTCGTCTAGCTAGCGCTCCAGCAATTTGTCTGTAGAGTATTGGGCCAAAAGTTTCATTTTCAACGACAATGGTGGTGCGTTCGTTCAATTCTGAGGATTTGGGATGCCATGCCACCAAATATTTTCCCGGATGATATTTACTGAATTTAACGGTTCCGCTCATAGGGTATCGCGTAACGTGAACATTTATAGGCGACATAAAGATAGATACCTGTAGGCGCTCGTCTTTAAAGTATTCTTTTTCATACACTTTTTCAATGATCACTACTTTACCATCAACAGGCGATAATATATGTTGGTCATTCAAAACCGTATTTCGTTTCGGATTTCGGAAAAACTGAAGAACCAAAATTAAAATGATGAGCGAAGCACTTTGTAAAAGAAGCGTCAGCCCTTTTGATTTTACAAAATATTCAGCCCCAAGGGCTAGGCCTGCACAAAAAAGAAATGTGAAAACAATGATAAAATATCCTTCTTTATGAAACATAATTAAATAGAATTAAAATAAAATAATAAAATGGTGCACTAAAAATAACACTATCCATACGATCGTAAAAGCCGCCATGTCCGGGCAATAATGACCCGCTGTCTTTTACATTTGCTTTTCGTTTAAAATAAGATTGTACCAAATCGCCTACGGTAGCTAAAACGGGAATACTCAGTCCAATGACCAAGGCTAAAAATATATCGATGTTAGAATAATAACTAAATATATAGGCAATAAATAAGGTGGCTAGGGTGCCGCCTATAAAACCTTCCCATGATTTTTTTGGGGAGATCGTGGGAAACAGTTTATTTTTCCCAATCGCAGAACCTACCAGATAAGCAAAGCTATTATTGGCCCAAGTGGCCACATAAAAAAGAAGGAGTAAGCCCACCCCGCTTGCGGCATCAAAACGCTCGATTTCAGGGATAAAATAGCTGGAGGCCATCACGTAAGTTAGCGCAAAATAAAGACCCTTTTTAGGGGAGATGTCCATTGACTTTTGTAAAAACAACACATAGCACAAATAGCTATTGTTGAGTAGGCTAAGGCCCAAAAGAAGATCCCTTACTATGGCGGGCATCATACGAAAGTAGCCTAAACCAAAACACAATAAAAGGAATGCCATTGAGATCCAAGGAGAGGCTTTACATAAACGTGAGAATTCCCATAGGGCTAGTCCAGAAAATAATGCAATAACAATAACGAATGCCCAATCTGCGGTGTAGATAGCACCGAGCAAAACCCCTACATAGCCTGCACCTGACAAACTACGTATTCCAATGTCTTTCATGTTAGTTGGCATCCTGTACTAACAAATATAGATTTTTTGAGCTACTTCCGTAGGACAGAAAATCATTTTCTTTTTCAGGATCAAAGGTATTGAGGGTTGTGATGTTTGTAGGTAAATCGTTTTTATATTTTGTATTGATTAGCGTCATGGCCTCACTTACATCGTTGACAAAATGTAAAGCATTGGCAACAATAATTAGATTTTCAGGAAGTTCGCTCAGTTTTTTTTGCTGGATTTGTTTACTGCAGATTAATATTCCCCCCGTATTGGCAATCATATATTCGCAGTTCATCAGCTGTACATTTTTCTCTTCTAAAG
>WTJB01000260.1 GCA_011526335.1 Candidatus Arcticimaribacter sp. | reverse complement strand
TTTGCGCATAGTTATAGCTTTAGTTTGATTGTATTTATAATCAGTTAAAGCATTATAATCACTGAGAATATGATCATTCCAATAATAACCCTCCCGACTCGGTTCATATTGTGCACTACGCCCCGAGTAGTTATTTTTTATTTCACTTATCCCGAAAGAGCTGCTTAGCTCAATAAATGAAGGATAGATATGTGTGCCTGATTTATCAAATATCCGGGTATTTTTAGGAAGTTCAATATTTTGACCGACCGCTATAATTCGACCATTTTGCTCCAGTAGCGTCGCATTATTTAGAACAGTAGTAGGATTGAGATGAATCGTAGCATTGGTAAATGCTTGATAATTGAGTTCTTTCGTTTTTACCGCTGTGTTGGTGGGGAAGTAATCTTGGCCAGATCCCCCAAAAAACACTAGGGATAGGAGTAGTGTTAAAAAGTTTTTCATCTTCATATTTTATGACTTCCAAACTACAAAATTTTATTCAATCCCAAGACTTTCTTTGTGATATTGGATAATAAGACCTACTACATCATTATAGGACCGAATTCCTCTTGCTTGACGGTTGGCTTTTAGGTAGTGGTTATAGCTTTGTTGAAAGTAGGGAGCCAAAGGGTTTTTGTATTTTTTCCAAAAGGTGCTGGCTTCGTTTATGTTTAAAAGTATTCCCTTGTTCGCTTCGCGCAATATGCGTTTGGCTTTTTCAGGATCGGCTTTGTACAAATCGCTGTATAAATACCGAACCGAAAAAAGAGCACTGGCATAGCGGATATAAAGATTGGGGTGTTCTTGACAAAAAAGAAACCCCATAAAGTTGGCTTCGTTTTCTGCCGCATAGCCTTTTTGATGACTTATTTCATGTGCCATGGTAACGACCACATTTATTTTGGGAAGCTTATCATTAATTTGCGACTCTAGGGTAAAGGGGTTTAAATATCCTGCATAACCCATATAGCTGAGTAGGGTACTGAAGTGTGAATTTTTGGTATACAGTAGGGGGGAAGACGCATGGGTGTCTTGTACAAGCGATTTAAGCTCGTTTAATGACATCGTTGTTTCTACCCTTTGTTCGGGAGTAAAGCCTAAGGCTGCTTGCAGACTATTGGATTGGTTTAGGTAAAAACAAAGACTTTCTTCCAATTCTTCTATCGTGTAGCCCGAAGAATATCCCAGTTGTTTTGCTAAAGGAAGTCTATGGTAATTTAATCCCCACGATAAATGAAAGACGAAATACACGAGATTTAGTGCAAACAAGCTATGTAGGATGAGCTTCTTAATGTTCGCTTTACGCCATTGAAAGACGCAATACAAAGCCCAACCCAATACTAGGGTATAAAGCAAATCGCCGACAGAGAAGGGAATCTTTTGCAAAAGGGTCAAACGTATTCCTAGACTATGTGCATAAAAGCCTTTGCTGTAAAAATTTTCTACGCGCTCGGGATGATGCGCGCACCAAGACACAAAAAGGTACTGCAGCAGAAAAATAAGCCCCAGTATTAAAAATCGAAATCGTCGCAGTATCATATAAAAAAACCCACCGTGGGGGTGGGTTTGTTTTTTATTCAGCTAGATCGACAACTTGAATTTCAAAAATCAAATTGCTCTTGGGCGGTATTCCTTGTCTTCCGCGGTCCCCATAGGCAAGGGTGTAGGGAAGAAAAAAGGTCGCTTCGTCACCAACGTTTAACATGCGTAAGCCTTCTTTAAAGCCTTCGATCATTTGGGCGTCTTCAGAAACGTCTGCTGTAAGGGGTTGGTAAGCATTCGCTGCTTTTCTTTGAAGATTTACCACATCTTGTGCTTCTGCAATTTCCAGTTTACTGGTCTCCAATATTCTACCATCTTCAAAATAGACTGCGTAGTGGGTAATCACTTTATTGGTTGTGGTTACAGCGGGGCCATCTCCTTTTTTGGTGATGATGTATTGAAGGCCAGAAGCAGTGGTTTTGGATTCCGCTTTTTGCGCTTCAAATTTATCTTGGGTTTCTAAAAGAATCAAAGCTTTTCTTTCGTTGGCTTCTGCTTTCTGTTTTTCCAGATTGCTGAAGTAGCTTTCGAAAATCTCAGGAGCATCAAAATTCTTTGCTTCTCGTCCTTTGCGAATAATTTTTACAGTTTGGATGGTATCGTTTTGTGCGATGCTATCGACAACATTTTGGCCTTCGATTACTCTTCCAAAAACGGTGTGTTTTCCGTCTAGCCACGGAGTAGCTTTATGGGTGATAAAAAACTGACTTCCATTGGTTCCAGGCCCTGCATTGGCCATAGACAAAATGCCAGGACCACTGTGCGTCAGGTCAGTAATTTCATCGTCAAATTTATATCCAGGTCCACCCGACCCTGTTCCTAGGGGGTCACCCCCTTGGATCATAAAGTCACTGATGACGCGGTGAAAAATAATTCCGTCATAATACTTTTTGTCTTTGTACTCTTCACTCACTCGGGTGTTTTTCCCTTCGCTTAAAGACACAAAGTTGGCTACAGTATTCGGGGTTTTGTTGTAGGCTAAAGCAACAACGATAGACCCTTTATTGGTTTGTATGTCGGCATACAGTCCGGGTTCTAAATCGGGGTATTGTGAGGCACAACCGATTAGGACAAAACTTAGGATAAAAGCAAAAAAATATTTTTTCATGGTGTTGGTTTTTCTATAGGATGGATTCAAAAATAAGTAAATTTTTATTTCTGGTTTTGTTTTTTATGGGAATTGAGTTGGAGGGTATAGCGCAGGGGTTGGTTGATGCCAATTTTATCTCCGTCCCCCTGATATCCATAGCAAAGATGGGAGGGGAAAAGAAAGGTAGCTACCTCTCCTTCACTGAGCACCTTTACGCCTAAACGCAGCGCCGCGATGAGATCTTCTTTATCGACCAGGTAGTTGACTTCCCCCAATTCCATTTCGTCATAAAGCATCTCGCCTTCTAAGGTTGCGATTTTATAGCTAAACTTTACTTCATCTCCTCGAACAGGGAGTGTTCTTTTGTCTGTTTTTTTAAGGAAAGCATACCAAAATCCAGAAGGGTTGTTTTGATATACTTTGTTGCTGTCTTGGGCTATGACGCTTTTGATGCGTTGTTCTTGGGCAGCATTGATTTTTTTATTGCGGTCGATGGAACTTTGGATAAAGCTACTCTTTTCGGCATTTAAGGGTTTTCTTGCTTGAGGAGATTCACAAGCCAGAAGCACCCACAAAAGAAGGCCTAACTTTTTCATGCCAAAGCCTCTTTATAAGTCAACAAAATAGCGTGCAATCGGTCTATTGTATCTTCTAGAGAAAGGGATGACATCCCTCCGGCAGCATTTTTATGGCCCCCGCCATTAAAATGCTCTCGAGCAAATTGGTTCACGTCAAAATCTCCTTTTGAACGAAAAGACATTTTGATGATTTGTTCTTGTTGGTTTTCGATCATAATCACCGCCAAGCGAATTCCTTCGATGCTTAAACCATAGTTTACAAAACCTTCGGTGTCTCCTTTTTGAAAATTACAAGCATTCAGCTCTGCTTGGCTTAGGGATGTATACACCGCTTTTAAGGGGTTGACTTGAACAAGGTTATTCAGTGTTTTTCCTAAAAGCTGAAGTCGTTCTGTACGGTAACTGTCGTAAATGTTTTGGTGAATTTCTGTATGATTGACCCCCAATGCAATCAATTCTGAGGCTATTTGATGGGTGCGTTCTGATGTTGAGGGAAACCGAAAAGAACCCGTATCTGTCATGATTCCGGTATAGATACAGGTACCGATACGTGCATTTATTTTTGATGGGTCTAGTTGAACCATGACCTCATAGACCATTTCGCAAGTAGATCCGATTTGTGGGTCCGAAAATGTAAGAATGGGATAGTCCGCAGGAGATTCATGATGATCAATCATGATCATCGGAATGTCCTTATTTTCTAGAAAATCATCAATGGGTGCAATACGGCTAAGGGTGTTAAAATCTAGTGTAAAGATCAAATCACATTCAGCAATGCACTTTTGCGCAAGGGTTTCTTGCTGGCTGTAAAGAATGATTTCTTCTTCGCCAGGAAGCCATTTTAAAAATTTCGGATATTCATTGGGGGAGATTACCCAACATTGATGGCCAAGAGCCTCCAAAAAATGTTTCCACCCCAGGGTACTTCCCAGTGCGTCTCCATCAGGATTTCGATGAGGAAAAATGACAATTTTTTTGGATGTTTTTAGATGCTCACTAAGTTGAGCGCAAAATTCAGTATTCATAGCGTTCAAAGATACCCATCTTTTTCCAATTTAATGAACGGTGCTAAAGAGGGCATCAAATTTATTAGACAAGAAAATCAAATATACGCCAGACATTTTCTACATTTGCCACACAAAAAAAGCAATATGAAAACGAATCGTACCTTCACGATGATCAAGCCAGATGCGGTTGAAAACGGTCATACCGGAGCAATTTTGGAAAAAATAAACGCAGCCGGCTTTAGAATTGTAGCCTTGAAAAAAACCCAACTCACATTAAATGACGCGCAGTCTTTTTATAGTGTTCACAAAGAGCGTCCATTTTTCGATGAGTTAGTAACTTTTATGACCCGTGGTCCTATTGTTGCCGCTATTTTGGAAAAAGAGAATGCCGTTGATGATTTTCGAGCTTTGATTGGTGCGACTAATCCTGCAGAAGCTGCTGAAGGAACGATACGTAAATTGTACGCTACCTCTATGGGAGAAAATGCAGTACACGGTTCGGATAGTGATGAAAATGCAGCCATCGAAGGGGCATTTCATTTCTCGGGCAGAGAAATTTTTTAGCGGAAAACAATTTTCTCGACATAATGATCTCCAAGCTCAGCATTAAGGTGTTGAAGGAGTTTGTCCTTTCCATAAGTGAGTTCTTCTCTTAGGGCTGAGGAGTTGAGTTGAACAAACAATGTGGTCCCTCTGTATTGTAGGTTGTCGGTATAACTTTGAATACTACTTCCAATGATTTTATCCCAAGCGTTTTTGACTTTTACGTTGGCAATCCCCTTTTTCAAGTTTTTCTGATTGACAAGCTCATGCAGGACTTTACTGAGTTCTTGGGGTTCATATTTTCGCTTGGGTTTACTCATCTAGAACAATTTTTTTGTGTCGGGTGTAATGGTAAACTTTATCTTGGTGTTCAAGCACCAACTGGCTTGAATCTAAACGGATTATCTTTTCTTTCCAAGGCTCTAGCGCCAAGTTGAAATGCAAGTAATGATTTTCGTCTTCCCTTTCGATTTGGAATTCATTTTGTTGTTCCGAAGTTTGATAAGCAGCAAAACTG
>WTJB01000032.1 GCA_011526335.1 Candidatus Arcticimaribacter sp. | reverse complement strand
GCTTACCCGTATTTATGGTATTTCTTTCCCCAAGCAAAAAGAACTAATCGCCTATCTAGAATTGCTTGAAGAAGCCAAAAAGCGAGACCATAGAAAGCTTGGGAAAGAATTGGATCTCTTTACGTTTTCGCAAAAAGTTGGACAAGGTTTGCCCCTATGGTTACCCAAGGGAACAGCCCTACGTGAGCGTTTAGAAAACTTTTTAAAAGCAGCCCAAAAGAAAGCGGGATACGAACAAGTTATTTCTCCGCATATCGGAAATAAAGAACTTTATATGACGTCTGGCCATTATGAAAAATATGGTGCAGATAGCTTTCAACCCATACAAACCCCGGCAGAGGGCGAAGAGTTTTTACTCAAACCCATGAACTGCCCGCACCATTGCGAAATTTATAGTGCAAGACAATGGAGCTATAAAGATCTTCCCAAGCGGTATGCAGAATTTGGAACGGTATATCGTTATGAACAAAGCGGGGAGTTGCACGGGCTGACACGAGTACGCGGTTTTACACAAGACGATGCTCATATTTTCTGTATGCCGAGCCAGTTGGACGAAGAGTTCAAAAAGGTTATTGATCTGGTCCTTATGTATTTGGCTCCTTAGGATTTGAAGATTTTACAGCACAGGTATCTTTACGCGATCCTGAAAAGCCCGAAAAGTACATCGGCTCAAATGAAAATTGGGACTTGGCCGAAAATGCCATCATCAATGCCGCCAAAGAAAAAAACCTCAACTATGTTATCGAATATGGAGAGGCTGCTTTCTATGGCCCCAAGCTCGACTTTATGGTAAAAGATGCATTGGGACGCAAATGGCAATTGGGTACTATACAGGTAGACTACAACCTTCCGGAACGTTTCGAACTGACTTATAAAGGAAGTGATAATGAAACCCATAGACCCGTAATGATTCACAGAGCTCCTTTTGGAAGTTTGGAGCGCTTTGTGGCCATATTGCTAGAACATACGGGCGGAAATTTCCCGCTGTGGTTAATGCCAGAACAAGTCATTGTTCTCTGTGTCAGTGAGAAATATGAAAAATACGCTGAAAAAGTTTCAAAAGAGCTGGAAAATAACGAAATTCGCGCCCTATTGGACAACCGAAATGAAACAATCGGGAAGAAAATACGGGAAGCGCAACTGAATAAATTCCCATACATGCTCATTGTAGGGGAAAAGGAGGCCGAAAGCCAAACCGTTTCTGTGCGCCACCGAGTAGATGGCGATAGCGGTAGTAGTACCGTTGCGGCATTTATAGAAAAAATAAGTACAGAAATCTCAGAGAGTATTTCTAAATTTGAAGTGTAACTAAAAAGAGAACGTTATAGCTATTCGAAGAAGAAGGACGAATCGTCCAGGAAGAGTAATCAAGCAGAATCCGCACAGGATTAATGAAAAAATCACTGCACAAGAAGTCCGCCTTGTTGGGGACAATGTTGAAGTGGGGGTCTACCGTTTGGGCAAAGCAAGAGCCATTGCCGAAGAATTAGAGTTAGACCTTGTTGAGATCTCTCCGAATGCCAACCCTCCTGTTTGTAAAATATTGGAATACAAAAAATTCCTTTACGAACAGAAGAAAAGAGAAAAGGCACTTAAATCGAAAGCCACCAAAGTCGTAATCAAAGAAATCCGTTTCGGACCTCAAACCGATGAACACGACTATGAGTTCAAAAAGAAACACGCAGAGAAGTTCTTAAACGAGGGAGCAAAACTAAAAGCCTTTGTTTTCTTTAAAGGACGTTCCATTGTGTTTAAAGAGCAAGGACAAATCTTATTGCTGCGTTTGGCGCAAGATTTAGAAGAGTTGGGGAAAGTAGAACAACTGCCCAAATTAGAAGGAAAGCGAATGACCATGTTCATTAGCCCAAAAAAGAAATAGTAGAGTACATTTAAATAGATAGACATGCCAAAAATGAAAACAAAATCCAGTGCCAAAAAGCGTTTTAAGCTTACCGGCAGTGGTAAAATCAAAAGAAAGCATGCTTTTAAAAGCCACATCTTGACCAAAAAGTCAAAGAAGCGCAAGCTGAAATTGACCCACTCAGGATTGGTACATGAAAGCGACGAAAACAATATTAAAGAGCAATTACGATTAAAGTAAATCTCTTTAAGGTTTAAACCATTATTCACCCTGTATCGGGCCTTTAAAGTGTATAGCCTACCGCCTGATACAAAAAAATTAAAACTATGCCAAGATCAGTAAACTCAGTAGCTTCTAGAGCTCGAAGAAAAAAAGTCCTTAAGCAAGCCAAAGGATATTTTGGACGCCGTAAAAACGTTTGGACGGTAGCCAAAAACGCTGTAGATAAAGCCATGCTTTATGCTTACCGCGACAGAAAAACCAAAAAACGTAATTTCCGTTCATTGTGGATTACCCGTATTAACGCCGCAGCGCGATTACACGGAATGTCATATAGCCAGTTCATGGGGAAAGTAAAAGCCAACGATATCGAACTTAACCGTAAGGTATTGGCCGATTTAGCCATGAATCATCCTGATGCTTTTAAAGCCATTGTGGAGAAAGTAAAATAAATTTGAAATTTGTACTCGAATAAAAAAGCAGCCCAATGGGCTGCTTTTTTTATGGGGTTAAAAGGGAACATCATTGTCATCACTCCCAAAGGCATCTCCGGGGGACGGAAATTGATCCGGAGATATGGCAGGGGGTTCGTTCATCTTGGACTGAAACTCAAAAGGAGAATCAAAGTTTTCCAAATTATCGAACTTCCCTAAATGACCAATAAACTTTAATCGTATATTATCTAGACCACCATTTCGGTGCTTGGCTACGATAAACTCGGCTTGACCGGTAGAGGAACTTCGTTCATCATCGTCCCACTCCTCTATTCCATAGTATTCAGGTCGATAGATGAATGAAACAATATCCGCATCTTGCTCAATAGCCCCTGATTCACGAAGGTCAGAAAGAATTGGACGTTTTGATCCGCCGCGGGTTTCAACGGCACGCGAAAGCTGAGATAAGGCAATCACCGGAATATCCAATTCTTTAGCCAAAGCTTTAAGGTTTCGAGAAATGGTAGAAATTTCTTGTTCACGATTACCCGTTTTATTGCTGCTGCCTGCCGTCATCAGTTGTAAATAATCTACAATAATGAGCTTGATCCCGTGCTGGGAAGATAACCTGCGGGCTTTTGCGCGCAAATCAAAAATAGATAAAGAGGGCGTATCGTCTATAAATAGGGGAGCTTTTTCTAAATCACTCACCTTTACATTGAGTTGTTCCCACTCATGACTTTCCAATTTCCCGGTACGCAACTTCTCTGAAGACAAACCGGTTTCGGAGGAGATCAAACGGGTAATGAGCTGTACGGAAGACATTTCTAGAGAAAAGAAAGCAACAGGTGTTTTTTTAGAAACGGCAATGTTTCGGGCCATGGACAAGGTCAAAGCGGTTTTCCCCATCCCGGGACGTGCAGCAATGATGATCAAATCACTGGGTTGCCATCCGGAGGTCAACTTATCCAATTTTTCAAAACCGGTAGCTACTCCACTGAGGCCCTCTTTTTTGGCGATTTCTTCGATCCGCTTTTTGGCTTGTATCACCAAGTTTTGTGCAGATTCAGAAGACTTTTTTATATTGCCTTGGGTAACGTCATATAACTTCGATTCTGCCTCATCCAAAAGGTCAAAAACATCAATAGATTCTTTAAAGGCGTCATTGATGATCTCGTTAGAAATTTTAATCAAACTCCGCTGTATGTATTTTTGGAGAATAATTCGGGCGTGGAATTCAATGTGGGCAGAGGTAGACACTTTTTTACTCAGTTGCACTAAATAAAATTCTCCTCCTACTTTTTCTAATAATCCCATTGATCGAAGCTTAGAGGACACCGTCAATAAATCAATGGGCTCTGAAGTTTCAAACAACTCATATATGGCTGAGAAAATATGCTGATGGGCTTCTTTATAAAAGGCTTCGGGTTGTAGAATGTCAATGACTTCATCTACCCCTTTTTTATCGATGAGCATCGCGCTAAGCACGGCCTCTTCAAGATCTAAAGCTTGGGGTGGGATCTTACCTTGCTCTAAGGAAATAAGGTTTCCTTTGTTTAGGTTTTGTGTGGGGATTGGTTTCCGTTCTTCCATGGAATAAAGGTAGGAAATTTGAAACTTAAGGGACTAAAATAGCCCCTTCGAGATTTCCAATGAAAAGTAAACAAAGGCTGTTTATAAATACAAAAAAGTGTTAATAAGCTTGGAAAACCTATTCTTTATAGACCCCCATCGCATTAAACTTTTCACGACGCAATGCTATACGTTCTGCTGGAGAGAGTTTATCCAGGGTTTTGAATGCTTTCATGATTTCCGATTGGACCGCTTCAAAGGTTTGTTGTCTATCGTAATGTGCGCCTCCTAGGGGTTCCTTGATGATCTTATCAATGAGCTTTGATTTCTTCATGTCTTCAGCCGTCAGTTTTAAGGCTGCTGCGGCTTGTTCTTTGTATTCCCAACTTCTCCATAAGATCGAGGAACAGGATTCTGGAGAAATGACCGAATACCAAGTGTTTTCTAGCATAAAAATGCGATCGCCAACACCAATACCCAATGCGCCACCAGAAGCCCCTTCACCAATAATAACCACGATAACGGGTACGGTTAAGGACATCATTTCATAGATGTTACGGGCAATGGCTTCTCCCTGACCGCGTTCTTCGGCCTCCATTCCAGGATAAGCTCCAGGAGTGTCGACAAAACATACAATGGGCAAGTCAAATTTCTCCGCTGATTTCATTAAGCGTAGGGCCTTTCGATACCCCTCAGGATTTGCCATCCCGAAATTTCTGTATTTACGGGTGTTGGTATTGTATCCTTTTTGGGTTCCGATAAACATAAATGACTGGTTATTTATTTTTCCCAATCCGCCAATCATGGCTTTATCGTCTTTGACATTTCGGTCGCCATGCAATTCTAAAAAAGAATCCCCACATAGGGCTTGTATATAATCGAGGGTGTAAGGTCGTGAGGGGTGACGTGACAATTGAACACGTTGCCAGGCCGTAAGGTTGCCGTAAATTTCTTCTTTGGTTTCTGTAAGCTTCTGCTCCAATTGAACACAGGTGTCCGAAACGTCTACATTACTCTCGTCTCCGATGACTTTACATTTAGAGAGTTGTTCTTCAATTTCCTTAATGGGTAATTCAAAATCTAAATATTCCATACTTCAGTTTCTTCTAACAAAGATATATTTTTTTTAATCTAAGCCTTGCTTATTTTCTTCTTCTTATTGTTCAATTTATAC
>WTJB01000278.1 GCA_011526335.1 Candidatus Arcticimaribacter sp. | reverse complement strand
TCGGTAAGCTGGGCGATGGATCTTCCCCCGACGATGGTATTTACATTCTCCTCAAGGAAGTTCTGGACAACTGTATCGATGAATTCGTCATGGGTGCAGGAAAAACCATTGAAATAAAAATCAATGAAGGCCGTGTAGTCATTCGTGATTACGGGCGAGGGATACCCCTTGGGAAGGTCGTCGATGTTGTCTCTAAAATGAATACAGGAGGAAAATACGACTCGCGTGCCTTTAAAAAATCTGTTGGTCTTAACGGGGTGGGAACCAAGGCAGTAAACGCATTGTCCTCCTCTTTTATCGTAGAATCTACGCGGGAAGAGCAGTCTAAAAAAGCAGAATTTAGCTGCGGAAATCTCATTGAAGAAAGTCCAGTAGAAGCATCCAAAGCAAGAAAAGGAACCAAAGTTTCTTTTGTTCCAGATGAAACCATCTTTAAAAATTACAAATTCAGGAGTGAATACATCCTGAAAATGATCAAAAATTATGTCTACTTAAATCCGGGGCTTACCATTGATTTCAATGGCGAAAAGTATTTTTCTGAAAATGGGCTGAAAGATTTATTAGAAGACCAGGTCAACGAAAGCGATATATTGTACCCGATCATTCACCTTAGAGGAGAAGATATTGAGGTGGCACTCACTCACAGTAAAACACAATACAGCGAAGAATACCATTCTTTTGTGAATGGACAAAATACTACCCAAGGGGGTACACACCAAGCGGCATTTAGAGAAGCCGTAGTGAAAACCGTACGCGAATTTTTCGGGAAATCATTTGATGCCTCGGACATTAGAAAATCCATCATTTCTGCGATAAGCATTAAGGTGATGGAGCCTGTTTTTGAATCCCAAACAAAAACCAAACTAGGTTCTACCGAAATGGGAGAGGGGATGCCCACTGTGCGTTCTTATATCAATGATTTTTTAAAGACCAATCTAGACAACTACCTGCACAAAAATCCTGAAACAGCAGAGCACTTACAGCGTAAGATTCTTCAGGCTGAAAAAGAAAGAAAAGAACTTTCTGGTATACGTAAATTGGCCCGTGAACGTGCAAAAAAAGCCAGCTTACACAATAAAAAACTAAGAGATTGCAGGGTGCATTTAGGCGATTTAAAGAAAGAAAATCGATTAGAATCTACGCTATTCATTACCGAGGGTGACTCGGCATCCGGATCAATAACAAAATCACGAAATGTAAATACCCAGGCCGTATTTAGTTTAAGAGGGAAACCCTTAAACACCTATGGTATGACGAAAAAAATCGTGTACGAAAACGAAGAGTTTAACCTCTTGCAAGCCGCTTTAAATATCGAAGACGGTTTGGAGGATTTGCGTTACAACAACATTGTTATCGCTACCGATGCTGATGTCGATGGGATGCACATACGCTTGCTGTTGATCACTTTCTTTTTACAATTTTTCCCTGAACTTATAAAAGAAGGGCATTTATATATCCTGCAAACTCCATTATTCCGAGTTCGCGATAAGCAAAAAACACATTATTGCTATTCTGAGCAAGAACGTGTGGAGGCCATTGCAAGTTTAAAGGGGAAACCCGAAATCACGCGATTTAAAGGATTAGGAGAAATTTCTCCGGACGAATTTAAGCACTTTATTGGGGAAGATATTCGTCTTGATCCTGTTATGCTGGATAAAGCCACAACAATAGAGCAATTGCTTGAATTTTATATGGGGAAAAATACCCAGACCCGCCAAGAATTTATCATCAACAACTTAAAAGTAGAATTGGACCTAGCCGAAAACGAAAACTAACATGGAAGGAAAGGAATTTTATCTAAACGATTCTACAAATGAAAATGATATGGGAGAATCGCTTGTACGTGTTACCGGCATGTACAAAGACTGGTTTCTAGATTATGCCTCCTATGTGATTTTAGAGCGCGCCGTTCCCGCCATCGCAGATGGGCTAAAGCCGGTGCAACGTCGTATCCTTCATTCCATGAAAGATTTGGATGACGGTCGTTACAACAAGGTGGCCAATATTGTTGGGCACACCATGCAATACCATCCCCACGGAGATGCGAGTATTTCAGATGCTATGGTGCAAATTGGGCAAAAAGATTTGCTCATAGACATGCAAGGGAACTGGGGAAATATTCTTACCGGAGACCGTGCAGCGGCTTCGCGTTATATAGAAGCACGATTGTCAAAATTTGCCCTAGAGGTGGTCTATAGCCCTAAGGTTACTGAATGGCAATTGTCGTATGATGGACGAAAAAATGAACCTGTTCATTTACCTGTAAAATTCCCTCTTCTTTTGGCGCAAGGGGCAGAAGGTATAGCCGTGGGATTATCTACCAAAATACTCCCCCATAACTTTAATGAGCTTATACAAGCCAGTATAGCCTATTTAAAAGGAAAGAAATTTACTTTATATCCTGATTTTCAGACCGGAGGAATCATCGATGTACAAAACTACAATGACGGACTGCGCGGCGGAAAAGTGCGTGTCCGTGCACGTATCAGTCAGCGGGATAAAAATACGCTGGTCATCACTGAAATTCCTTTTAGCACCAATACTTCTTCTTTGATTGATTCCATCTTAAAGGCGAATGATAAAGGGAAGATAAAAATCAAGAAAATTGAAGACAATACAGCAGCAGAAGTTGAAATATTAGTGCATTTACCCTCGGGAACTTCTCCCGATAAAATGATCGATGCTTTGTATGCTTTTACCGCCTGTGAAAGCTCAATTTCTCCGCTGGGATGTATTATTATCGACCATAAACCTCACTTTATAGGGGTTTCGGATATGCTTAAAATTTCTACCGATACAACGGTAGAATTGCTTAAAAAAGAATTAGAGGTAAAATTACACGAGCTAGAAAATCAGTGGCATTATGCCTCTTTGGAGCGTATTTTTATCGAAAATAAAATTTATAGAAGCATAGAGGAAGAAGAAACATGGGAAGGGGTATTATCGGCAATTGACAAAGGACTAGCGCCTTTTGTAAAAAACTTAAAGCGTCCTGTAGTAGAAGAAGATCTCGTACGCTTGACAGAGATAAAAATCAAACGTATCTCAAAATTTGACATTGATAAAGCCCAGCAGCGTATAGAAGCCCTTGAAGGAGATATACTGCAGGTAAAACATGACTTAGACCACCTTATTGACTTTGCTATAAACTACTTCAAGCACCTCAAAAAAACCTATGGTGGGGGGAAAGACAGACGCTCTGAAATTCGTGTATTTGATGATGTGGATGCCAAAAAAGTAGTCGTCCGTAACCTCAAGCTGTATGTCAATCGAGCAGAAGGCTTTATCGGGACCTCCATGAAAAAAGACGAATATGTTTGCGATTGCGCCGATATAGATGACATTATCGTCTTTACCAAAAGTGGAAAAATGCAGGTGGTTAAAGTGGACAGCAAAATTTTTATAGAGAAAGACATCATCCACGTTGCAGTATTCAAGAAGAAAGACGAGCGTACGGTCTACAACCTGGTATACAAAGACGGAAAACTGGGCACTTCCTACATCAAGCGTTTTGCTGTAACGGGCGTTACGCGGGATAAATCTTACGATCTGACCCAAGGCAAGCCCGGGTCATCGATTATGTATTTTAGTGCAAACCCTAACGGAGAGGCCGAAGTTGTGTCAGTGGTATTGCGCAATACGGGTAATGTTAAAAAACTTAAATGGGAGTTAGACTTTGCGGACTTGCAGATCAAAGGACGTGGAGTAAAAGGGAATATTGTAAGTAAACACAATGTATTAAAGGTAGAGCTAAAACACAAGGGCGTTTCTACCCTAAAGCCCCGTAAAATATGGTTTGACGAAAGTGTATTAAAACTCAATACCGATGAACGCGGACAGCTTTTAGGGGCCTTCCGTGGGGAGGACAAGCTCTTGGTGATTTCTTCTAGTGCAGCGACGAAAACGGTAGCTCCAGAATTATCTTTACATTTTGATCAAGTTCCAGAAATTTTGGAACGCTGGGTGCCCAACAAACCCATTACGGCAGTATATTTTGATCCCGAAAAGGAGCGCTATTTTATCAAAAGATTTTTAATCGAAAATGAAAATAAAGAAGATAGCTTCCTTAAAGAGGGGGCAACTTTATTGCATGTCAATACCGAATGGAGACCTGTGTTGGAAGTTCATTATGTAAAACCTAGGGGAGGAGAAGCACCCACCCCAAAGAAAATAGAAGTAGAATCCTTTATCGCAGTCAAAGGATATAAAGCACTAGGCAATCAGCTGACCAGCAATAAAGTAAAAGAAATAAAACTCATTGAAAGTCTACCCTACGAAGCGGAGGAAGATACTGCCGTAGAAGAAATTGAAATTCAAGGAGAAATCGATTTATCGCAAGACTCTCAAACCAGGCTAGAACTCTAGATCGTCAGATACTTTAACGATCTCCCCGCGTTGTTTGTTTTTCAAATCCCCCACCAAGGCATATTCAAACGTATAGCGGTCACCTTCCGTTTTGATGATTTTAATGGAGATCGGGCGTTTGTCCTGATTTGAAGTAGGGTTAAGTTTTGTTAAGACACACTCACATGCGTTGATCCAGCGGATGGTGGCTGTGTCCTTTTTTCCCTTAAATAATTCTACCTCGTATAATTCATCTCGTACAAAGGTAGATTGCATTACTTCGGTCCCAACAACTTGGGTAAAGGAAAATGTACCGGTATGGAAATTCTCACAATTGCGCTCTACCTCATAACAAGAGGTAGCGAGAAGGGCAACACACCACAATACAGCTTTTTTCATAGACGTCAAAAATACTAAGAATTGGCATGAAAACGCTGAAAACTTCCATCTGAAAAGACATAAATTAAATCAACTAGCTGTTTGGAAGAAGCATGCATGGGTTGATGTTCTGGCGCCGAGTGTGTGTCTTGGGTCGTTGGTTTAGACGCCACACTTAATTGAGGGGATGCTGTAGGGGAGGGCATAGGCAATTCTTCGCCCGTCAAAAGCCAGTGAAAACTAACCTCATTAAAATTAGCTTCTATTTTCGCGATAAAATCTAGACTCGGTTTATTACGTCCAGAAAGAATATGGGAAATACTCGAGCGTTGCACCCCAATTTTATCGGCAAATGATGAGGCCGTTAGTTCGTTTTCCTTCATTAACAATTGTAACCTTTCAATTAAGTGATCGTAATTTAACATTGTAACATCTATTTATTAAATTCAAAACGAAGATAGTAAAAAAGATATAAATGCATTATTAGCAGTACGATTTTACTTCATGTAAAAGATTAATAAAATATAACAATATACTGATTAAAAG
>WTJB01000118.1 GCA_011526335.1 Candidatus Arcticimaribacter sp. | reverse complement strand
GTCTGGGGTTACGCCCTGTATAATTTTCTCTAGGGTCAACACCAACCGCTTGTAGGAACCAAAAGCCCCCTCACTATTTTCTTCATCCACCTTTTTGGCATGAAAAGATTTTGCATTTTCATTGATAATAATCCGACTCAATGCAGGTTCATTGACAAAAGTAAAATTGGTGTCTTCCAACACTTTTTGGCTTATTATCTCAATGGCTTTTTCTAGTTTTTCTTTTGGGTCTGACAAGCTATAGCAATGGATAACCACTTGATATTCTAACCACCCCCAGTACCAAGAACACAAATACATCAACAATTTATGTTTGTTTTCAAAGTACCGATAGATAGAGCTTTCGTTAGAACCAATCGCTTCTCCTAACTTTTTAAAGGTTACTTTTTCAAAACCCAACGAATCGATTTGTAGAATGCTTTCTTCAATGATTTTTTTCCCTAAAGCCGAAGACTCTGGGTCTTTGACATAGAGACAAGAGGGAACGGTTATACGAAGATTTGAAAGTAAACTGTCCATACAAAATATTATAAAGCGCAAATATAATAGTAAAACTATTAATTATAAAAGTGATGCCTTTATTTTTTTGCTTTTCCCTTTTTAATCCTTTCGACAGCAGCTTCAAATAGACTCCTTTTTTTACCGTAAATTCTTCTTATCTTGAATAAAAAAAATGAAAAAGTTTTTGTTATTCTTGTTATTGTTGCCCTGTTCGGTTTTCGCACAAGACTGGATGATCGTCGATATTATTTCTCAATCCAAAAAGGAATTGATCTACAAAGTAGACGATGGGGAGAAGATCGAACGCGTGAAAGAGAAAAATCCTTCTATCGTTCGTTTAATACAAACGTATACAGACAAAGGGTATGTTTTGCAGTATGTAACCCAGGGGGTAGAGCTAGAGTTAGATGGCATGCTTCCGGTAACAACCGCCAACAACCAACGCAATTGGGGAACCACTCAATTGACACTAGACAATAACAATCGTGTAATGCTCTGGTTTAAAAAAAAGGAGTAAATTGTAAATAAAAAAACATGAAAAAGATTTTTTATTTAACCCTTTTACTGGGCGTATTGGCCTGTGAAAAAGACGACGATGATGATTACGGTAGTGATAGTAGCTATATCGCTGCTGTAGAAAGTAGCTGTTCTGTGAATGCATAAAAAGTTTATTAGTTGCGTATTTTTTGGTTTCCTGCTGCTGCTATCTTGTCGGTCAAATGAAGAGGATTGCAAAGCACGCCCTCCCGATCCTGCTATTTTATGTACTGCAGACTATAGGCCTGTATGTGGTTGTGATGGGGAAACCTATGCGAACAGCTGCCAAGCCGAGGTTCGCGGCATAGAAGACTTTACCCAAGGGGCATGCAATTAAAAACGACTTTTCCTTTCCTATACGTCTTGATGGGCTTACTTTTCTTTTCCTGCGATCGGGAAAGTGATCCTATAAATAATGTTACTGACCCATTGATTGGTACTTGGGATGTCACTCCCAATTCCAATGGCCACCACACTTTAGGCGTCAATGAAAATGGTGTTTTTGGGGTGTCCTATGGGGGGGATTTCAATTTTTTAGGTCAATGGGAAAACCTTACCCATCCTCAGGACTATAATGCACTAAACCAGTATTATCAATTTTTGTACGAAGGAGAATTAGCAGAAGAGGAAGACACCATTCATCTCGTTTTCGAATCAAATTTTAAAGCTTTTCACTACGGCGGTCCCGAGGGGACAATTTATAAGAGGAGAAAATAGAAAGTGACTCGCCTATTGCTTATTTTTAGTCATTAAAACAAGAAACTATGTTGCATTTATTTTACGCCGGAGGCCCCCTTTTTATGAGTATTTTAAGCCTCCTATTTGGGGCAGTACTGTGGGCTAAATTCCGATTTCCAAGCGCATTAAAAACACTCGCAAATCTGGCCATTGCCTGCGGATTTTTTGCTTTTATGCTAGGCTTATACCAACTTTTTCAGGCCGTAGAGATCGAACAGGTCAATATAAGTCCAGCCTTATTGGCAGGGGGCTTAAAAAACGCCATTATCGCCCCTTTATACGGCAGCTTGATTTACGTCATTTCCTATCTTTTGTCGCTCTTTCCCTCGAATTAAATAAGGACAAAAAAGAGCCAAAGAATACAAACAAAAAGAAGTCCGGCCCATAGGCGGTAATCTTTTATACTCCCTTTTTCATTTTCTTGGTTAATGAGTTTTGACTGGTAAGTATAGGCGTCAATCACTTCTTTTGATGGCGGCGCTTTTAGGCGGCTTGTTGCCATAAAAATGAGGGCAGACACGCCTACCACAATTCCTGCCGTTATGGTAAAATGGATGGGCCAAAGCTGCATTTGCTGTAAAGCAAAGAGTAGGATCCCCAAGAGTGTTCCCCAGAGCAAGGTCATATAAGCCCCAAAGCCATTTCCTTTTTTATCAAATACCCCGACCAAAAATAAAACAACAATGGGAGGAACAAAGATGGTATACATCTGTTGAAGATACATCCATATGCCATCAAAGTACTGTATCATGGGCGCCCAAAGGGCAGCAACTACCATAAGGATAAAGGTTGTGATTTGACCATAGCGTACCTTATCTTGAGAGGATATTGAAGGCTTTAGCGGTTTGATAAAATCCATAACAACCAAAGTAGAAGACGAATTTAAAGTAGAATCTACACTCGATAAAATGGCAGATATAAGGCCCGCCAAGACCAAACCAACAAGTCCGATGGGCAGGGCGTTAACCACCATGGTAGGATAGACCATATCGGGATTTTCAATACCGGTGTATATGCGCATAGCCATTGCACCCGGAATAACGATAATGAACAGCGGGATGAGTTTTAGAAATCCACCCAACAAGACTCCCCACCGGGCGTGGTTGAGATCTCTTGCGCCCAAGACTCTTTGCACAATATATTGGTTGGTGGCCCAATACCAAAATCCTAATAGCGGTACTCCCAAGAACAATCCGGGCCAGGGGAGGGTACTATCGCCGAGGGGGCGATAGATGGAAAAATGACCTTGAGGCGCAGCTGCAACCACTTGTTCCCACGAAAAATCAATTTTTTCAAAGAGAATATAGGTTAAAATAAGGCTCCCTAAAATCAGCACTATAGCTTGGAGTGAGTCGGTATAAACAACGGCTTTTAACCCACCAAAAGCAGTGTATAGACCGGCAAATAGCGCCAACGCCAAGGTTGTTTGCCATAAGATTAGATTGGGGAAAAAGGTTTTTAATACAATGGCCCCAGCATACAGCCCTCCAGCTGTTTCTACGAGTATACTGGTGAGGATGGTGACCACAGAAAAGAAGACTTGGGAACGACGATCAAAACGTTTTCCTAAAAACTCTGGAATGGTGGTGATTTTTGAATTCAGATAAAGGGGAATAAAAATCAATGCCGCGAGAATCAAAGGAATCCCGGAGATCCATTCATAAACAGAGGTAACAATCCCGCTTGAATAGGCCGCTCCGGTCAAACCAATGATGGTTGAACTGGAAATGTTGGAGGCAAAAAGAGACAAGCCAATCACACCCCAACCAAAACTTCGCCCGCCAAGAAAAAGATCTTCTTCGGTTTTGTTTTTTCGGGCAAACCAAAAGCCTAGCCCTAAAACAATTAAAAAATAAAAAAATATAATGCCTAAATCGATCGAGCTTATCTGTACTTCCATAGTAAATCAAAAGGAAAAGTTACTTAAAAATGAAATGGGAGGAAAACAAAATTTCTTTTATATTTAAAGACCTAGCATTCCTCAATGAAAAAATCATTTTTTCTCAGTTTTCTTTGTCTTCTATTCTTTATTCGTTGCTCCAACAGACCAAACTATCGTACAGTACAGGGGTCAGTTCGCTGTGAAAATGGAGTACAAGATCCTGACGAATACGGTGTAGATTGTGGATGGAGTTGCTTGAATAGTTGCCCAGATTTACGCACCCTAGAGGGAGAAATTTTTAGACGTTATCCCTTAGATGCACGTTTCAATTATTTGATTACAGGACCCTTAATTATCCGCGACCAAGGAGAGTTGGTCATTCAACCTGGAATGAACATCAAGGTACAACCCAATGTAGGAGCCTATATTGCAGTTGTTCAAGGAGGGTCACTTTTTGCTTATGGGAATGAAAATAGTCCCATTACGATATCTTCCAATGCTCCTGAGCCCCAGCCGGGCGATTGGGGCGGAATTATCTTATGTGGAAAAGCACCCATTGGTCAACAGACGCCTCAACTTTCGCCTTTGGGATATTATTTTTACGGAGGGGATACCCCCGATGATTCCTCTGGCTATCTTCGTTATCTAAAGATTGAACACGCCGGGGGCCCTTATGATGATGACCTAAATTTTAATGCCCTTTCCCTCTATGGCGTGGGAGACTATACACAAATTCAAAACCTATGGATAAACGAAAGTTTACACCACGGTTTGTATGTTGATGGGGGTACTTTTTCTATGGACGAAGTAGTGGTTACCCACAGTGGTGCAAACGGTGCCGTATTTGCTTCAGATTGGACAGGTGCTTGGGATGGACTCTATATTCACCATAGCAATCATACGGGCTTGACCTACCCTATGCTCCCGAGCCTTACGGCTACATCAACCCTGCGTCGAACGGCTATTGTTGCTGCCGATCAAAACGGAATTGCTGACTTGAGTTACTTGTCGCTCCAGCAATTTGAGCAACTCTATATTGCCCAGACCCCTTTAGGCATTGCGTTTAACAATTTCTCGCAGTTCATGCCCGATCACTCCCCCTTGAGTTTACGCTTTCAAAGTGTAGCAAACTATTCTAACGAAGGGGAATTCAATACGTGGTATGAAAACAATCCACCCCCTTCATTTCCTTCAGCCGACGCCTTACCGACTTGGGTAAACCGTTGGGATAATTAAGGAATCCAAAAATCGGGAACACGATTGGAACCCAATACCGTGCAATCCCCACACTGCGCTGGAACCATAAGGTAGGGTCCGCCGTTAGGATAATCGCCTTGATTGTTTAAACCAAAATACCGCATGGTGCCGGCATAAATCACGTTTAAAAGTTGACGCGTTCCTCGCGTACCCGTAGTGGTCGGGGCTTGTGTACCACAGCCTGTGAAATAAGGAGGGGTAGGGGCTTGAGGGTAATAATCGGAAAGATTCAGAAAAATCCGCTGTTCCTCGGCTGCAGAAACCCGAAAAAATCCGCCTACTTTGACTTGGTCGTCATCTACCTGAAAAAGATTTCCAGACAAATATCCGGGTTGGATATCATTAAAGGAATTAGACGATTTTACAGACAAATTCTTTAAG
>WTJB01000336.1 GCA_011526335.1 Candidatus Arcticimaribacter sp. | reverse complement strand
TGCGTGCATGCTTTGAATCATCTCATCGAACAAAGCAATGGCTTCATCAATAATTGCTTCGGATTTGCTCAGGTCCAATTTTTCTGTAGACAATTCTTTGACGTACACCTCTTCGATGAGGGCACCTAAGATATCATTGATTTCTTTTTTGAGTTGTTTTTTGCTTGGCATGATGAATTTGATTTTTGTTAAAAGTAGGTAAAAAATCGATGCAATAGTCAACTTACTTTTGGAGGGAGCGCAATGCTTTTTTGATGTGTGAATTGGCAAAAATACTGTCGTGCACATAGATCACCTTTCCCGATGCATCAATGACAAAAGTGATGCGCTTGGTGTAGAGACCAAACAACAGTTTTGGCAACTTGAACAGACGCTGTACTTTCTTTTGCGTGTCTGCCAAAAGGATAAACGGCAACTGATGGCGTTTGGCAAAGCGCTGATGGCTTTTGATGCTATCGCTGCTGATACCGATAACTTCTGCACCCAGTGCTAAAAAATCCTCATAACTGTCGCGAAACGAACAGGCTTCGGCGGTACAGCCGGGGGTTTCGTCTTTGGGATAAAAGTAGACAACCACCGGTTTTTTCCCAATGACGGTGGAACTGGAAAAGAGTTCTCCGTTTTGGTCTTGCAATTCGAAATGAGGAACTTGATCTCCTTTTTGTAGTGGCATTTTATTCGGAATAAGTAACAAAATTTCTGGGGGTCTCGTAGAGCACCACCTCTAAACTTTGTCCGGGTTGAAGAATAGGTTTTAGTTTCTCGTGAATGACCACCACAATATTTTCAGCGGTAGGATTTAGATCGGCAAACTCGGGAACTTCAAGGTTAAGATTCTTGTGATCAAAAGCGTCTTCCACTTCAGATTTAATGTGATCTTTCAGCACTTTCATGTCCATCACATAGCCCGTTGCGGGGTTGATTTCGCCCGTCACACTCACGATCAATTCATAGTTGTGTCCGTGATAATGCGGATTGGCACATTTGCCAAAATTGGTGGAATTCTGATCGTCGGTCCAGTCTTTACGGTACAGCCGATGCGCGGCATTGAAATGTGCCTTGCGGCTAACTTTTACTCGTTTCATAGCTTTTTTTTAAATGGTTGTGCACACGGTCGAAAATAATTTTAAACCAAGCCGTGTAGCACTGGGGGTTTTCTTGAATGTCAATGGCCAAAGCGTCCATGGACATCCACTTCCAATGGGCCACCTCCTCGGGGTTGATCACGGGTGGGTCTTCCGTAGTCCCAATCATTACATGATCCAGTTCGTGTTCGGTAAGGCCATTGTCAAAAGGGGCTTTATAAATAAAGCTAAACACCTCTTTGAGTGGAACCACAAAGCCCATTTCCTCCTGCAGCCGTCGTGCGCCTGCCGCCAAATTGCTTTCTCCGTCGCGCTGGTGGCTGCAACAGGTGTTGGTCCACAACCCAGGAGAGTGGTATTTGTGCAATGCGCGTTGTTGCAGCATTAGCTCGCCTTTATTGTTGAAAATAAATACGGAGAAGGCGCGGTGTAAAACGGCTTTTTCGTGCGCTTCCATTTTGGGCATTAGCCCCAAGGGTTCGTCGTTGGCGTTGACGAGAACCACTTTTTCTTCTTTCATTGCCTTTCAAAAGTACCGATAAAATTGTCAAAATCCTATTTTCTATCGCCTGCTCATCCGAGATATAGTGGTATTTTTGAACAAATTTTTGCGCACCTATGTTCCTCGAAGAAATAAAAAAACGCCGCACTTTTGGCATCATTTCCCACCCGGATGCCGGAAAGACTACACTGACCGAAAAATTGTTGTTGTTTGGAGGAGCCATTCAAGAAGCCGGGGCAGTAAAATCCAATAAAATCAAAAAAGGAGCGACCAGTGACTTCATGGAAATTGAGCGTCAACGGGGGATTTCGGTAGCCACTTCGGTTTTGGCTTTTTACTACAAGAACAAAAAGATTAACATCCTCGACACTCCAGGACACAAAGATTTTGCCGAAGATACCTTCCGCACCCTCACCGCCGTAGACAGTGTGATTGTGGTGATTGACGTAGCCAAAGGGGTGGAGGAACAAACCGAAAAGTTGGTTGAAGTCTGCCGAATGCGGCAGATTCCCATGATTGTTTTTATCAATAAACTGGACCGCGAAGGAAAAGACGCTTTCGACTTGATGGACGAAGTGGAACAAAAACTGGGACTACGTGTAACCCCTCTCACCTTCCCCATTGGGATGGGCTATGACTTTCAAGGCATCTACAATATTTGGACAAAAAACGTGCAGTTGTTTCAGGAAGAAGACAAACAACACAAAGGAACAGCCGTGGCCTATGACGACTTGACCGACCCTGCCCTAGGGCAAGCCATCGGGCAAAACGCCCTCGACCAACTCAAAGAAGAATTGGAATTGGTTGAAGGGGTGTACCCCGAGTTTGATCAAAAGGACTACCTCGACGGAAAGCTCCAACCGGTGTTTTTTGGTTCTGCCCTCAACAACTTTGGCGTGCAAGAATTGCTCGATTGCTTTATCGACATTGCCCCGGCCCCTTTGGTCAAAAAAGCCGAAGAACGCGAAATTGATCCCACCGAGAAAAGCTTCAGTGGTTTTGTGTTTAAAATTCACGCCAACATGGACCCCAACCACCGCGACCGCTTGGCGTTTATAAAAATTGTTTCGGGGACTTTTGAGCGCAACAAGCCCTACCTGCACGTGCGCCATAACAAAAAACTGAAGTTTTCCAGTCCCAACGCCTTCTTTGCAGAAAAGAAAGAGATCGTGGACATCTCCTACCCGGGAGATATTGTAGGGCTTCACGACACGGGGAATTTTAAAATTGGTGACTCCCTCACTGCTGGGGAGCAGATTAACTTTAAAGGTATTCCTAGCTTTTCGCCAGAACACTTTCGCTACATCAACAATGCCGACCCCATGAAGGCCAAACAACTCAACAAGGGAATCGACCAATTGATGGACGAAGGCGTCGCGCAATTGTTTACCCTTTCGCTGAACAACCGCAAAGTGATCGGCACCGTGGGTGCCTTGCAATTTGATGTGATACAATACCGCTTGGAACACGAGTACGGGGCCAAATGCTCCTATGAAAACCTGAATGTTCACAAAGCCTGTTGGGTAGAAGCCGAAGACGAAAACAACAGCGAATTTGCCGAGTTTAAACGTGTGAAACAGAAATTTTTGGCCATCGACAAAGCCGGACAATTGGTATTCTTGGCCGACTCAGCCTTTTCCCTACAGATGACCCAACAAAAATACCCCAGTGTGCGGTTTCATTTTACTTCGGAGTTTTAAGGTGCTGATTCATTTCATCGAGGCATTGACACCCTAACACTTAATCAAAAATTCCACAAAACAGCTTTCCCATTTTTTTACTACTTTAGACAATATAACAGACCCCAGATCTGTTCTACTACCGATGAACCTACTTAATAGGCTTGCAATAATTAGCCAACTAAAAAAATAACTGTTCTTCTTGTAGTTCATTTTTGAGGGATATAGAATCGTTTGAAAGGTCAAGATAATTCCATCATGCCTTCCCATGAAATTGTGTCTCAGTCACCATACAATTATGCCTTGAAGTAAAATTTGAAAAGAACCATAAACAAGAAACTTACCGCCTTATTACTAATCTACGTTTTCCAATTCGTAATGAGTTGTGATGAAAGATGTTATTGTCCACCCATAAAAACTTTTGAAAAAACATTTAAAGGATTTGAGCTTAAAGCTTGGGACACCTCCAGCTTTCAAAGCGAAGAGGTGACCAATACTGTGAATAAAAATTCATTTGGATTAACCGTCTCTATTCAGTTTGATTTCAATCAAATCAGCTATCATCAATCAAAATTTGATTTTAGTTCTTTTGGATTTGTTTCAGCCTATGCCTGTATTTGTCCTCTGGACAAGTATATCGAAGTGGACACAATTGAAGCCATAAAAATTCTAGTAACTGATACAAAAACCCAAGAAACTAGTGATGTTACAGCAAATTTCACGACCTATGATCACAATCGAGAACCAATTTCAATTAGTGGCTTTTTTGAAAAGATGGTTAATCAAACAGATCTACAGCTGGATATGACAGCGTACAATGACATTCCTGATACTTCAATTTTTGAGGTCATATTAGTTTTAGTCTCTGGTAATGAATTGATTAAACAGACACAGGAAATAAATTTTGAATAAAAATTCCCCTGCCGATCGTTTACAAGACAAAACATCTATTATGACCCAATGAATTCTTTTTAAGAGAACACAATGAAAAAGTCAATCATCGTTTTATGGATATGCTTGTTATCGATTCAAGGTGGTTTAGCATAAGAACACCTTGAGGTAAAACAAAGGTTGATGGTTAAAATCAATCCTCTCCCAATGATCGACCACAATCCAAGGCTTAGAGTTGGAGTGGAATACATTTCCGATAAAAAATTAGGGTATAGTATTGATTTTGGTATGGGAAATAATTTTTTAAATCATTGGAGATTGAACGGTTTGGTTTGGGGACAAGACTATTCTTTTTTTGAAGTACGCCCTGAAATAAAATATTTGTTTAAAAACACCCAAAAGTCTTACACCTATGCGGCATTGGAATTCTTTTTCATCAATATGAGAGATGTATTAGAATCAGGCAGTTATCAAAAAGCAAATTCTGGGTTTGAAACCACGTTCGATAGGGCAACATTTAACAAAGAAAAATATGGCCTACACCTCAAAGGAGGTATAAATTACATTGTCTCTAATCGGTTAAACATTGATCTCTACGGTGGTATTGGATTTGCAAAAGGAGACTTCTCTTATACAAATGTTGTTAACCCTGTGGACAGGTCAACCTCCATTTTTGATGAATAGATACCCAAAGATTATTTATTTGCGGGGGAATCAACTATTTTTCACACCACACTGGGTGTGAAAATTGGTTATACGTTTTTTGTGAAATAAACGGCACCTGAAATGTATACTTTACTACACCCCACTTGTCTATACCTGAAATTCAATAATCAATGAACTCAATCCCTGCTGGCGTCAAACCCTCTTTTCCCAAAAAGGATTTCAAAGAAAAGTTTAAAGTCGCCACGGAGGCTCCACAGTGGATATTTAAAGGTGGCAGGTTTGTTCTTTTCAAAAAAGGCGTGACCCACCCAGGCAAAGCCGTAACCTACTAAAGGGAGGGCAATCCAAAACCTGGCTTCTTTCTGCGCAACAATAAAAAATCCCAACAACAAAAACACCAAAAAGGTCCCAATAAAGTGAAGGGTACGGCTGGTTTTGTTTTGGTGTTCGCTAAGGTAAAAAGGGTAAAATTCTTGAAAGGACTGGAAACGGTCTTCGGCCAGGGT
>WTJB01000063.1:2334-5470 GCA_011526335.1 Candidatus Arcticimaribacter sp. | reverse complement strand
CTTGCTGTTCTTCAATTGCAGCGATAAATTCCGCTTTCATGCGATCGACCAAAACTTGAACAGAAACTACATCGGCGATGGAAGTAACACCCTGTCCTGCCGACCAGATGGTTTTCCAAGCTTTGGCTTCGGCTTTGGCGGCATCGAGTTCAGACCCAAAATCTATCTTTTTACTTTTGCCCCACAAATCTTCGGTAATACCCATGGCTTCTAGACTTGGACGGAGAAAGTTAGCGCTTACTCCAGAAACAGCTGCGGTGTACACTATGTCGCTGGCTGAACTGTCGATGATCATTTTTCGATAGGCTTCATCGGCGTTGGACTCTTCCACATTGATAAAGCGCGTTCCCATATAGGCCAAGTCTGCCCCCATTTGTAAAGCAGAAGCTACATCGCGTCCATTCGAGATACAACCTGATAGTAAAATCGTTTTTGAAAAGAAAGAACGCACCTCTGCCACTAAAGACATGGGATTGGTGATTCCAGCATGACCTCCTGCGCCAGCGGCAACGACGATTAATCCGTCTACACCGGCTTGTGCTGCTTTTTCAGCGTGGCGTTTTTTGATGATGTCGTGGAAAACGAGACCGCCATAGCTGTGTACTGCTTCAACCAATTGAGGAACAGCCCCCAAGGAGGTGATGATGAGCGGCACTTGGTGTTTGACACAAATAGCGAGATCAGCTTCTAAACGCGGATTGGTTTGGTGCACAATAAGATTAACACCAAAAGGAGCAGCTTTCTTCCCGGTTTCAGCCTCAAAAGCGGCCAAGGCAGCTTTTATTTCAATGACCCAAGATTCAAAGCCATCGGTACTGCGCTGATTGAGTGCAGGGAAAGTGCCCACTATTCCTTGCTTACAGCATTCAATGACCAATTGAGGTCCAGATATTAAAAACATGGGTGCAGCCACTACTGGCAAGCGCAACGCATCGATAAAAGCTGCTTTCATTTTAATCTTTCAATAATAAGGTCCATTCGAAAGAGAAGGTAGACACCCGCTGCCCATCTTGATTGATTCCCGTAGCATCGAGCCAAACCGTTTGTGGTTCTCCTGTCGCAATTAGGGTATCAATAGCGCGTTTGGCCTCCTCCCCTTGATCGCAAGTGAAGTTAATGCGTCCAGTGGCTTTTTTGGAAAAATTAGCCTTGTTGTTCAATACCAACATAGAAATATTTCTCCCCGATTTACGTATTTGATCGGTCAATAAAATCCCCGTTGGGAATTCTGCTGCCATACCTTGAACGGCCCAAAACATCGAACTGTATGGGTTCTGATTGATCCAGCGGTGTTTGATACTGGCTGTAGCTCCTTTTTCGTCTAAATGAGTTAATCTAACCCCGGTCAACCAAGCTGCGGGTAGTTTCAATAAAGTAAATAAAGTGTACTTAAAATATTTCATTCCAATTCAATAAGTGTTCCAAGATAGATGATATTTAAGCCACTAAAAAGTTTTTCAACTAAAAATCTATGCCCTCTATTGAATGCTTATTTTATTTTAAAATCCAATATATTAGCCCTACTAAAACCAGATGAATTGAATACGAAAACTACCTCCTATTTCTTTGTAAGACTCAGCCTCCTGTTCATTACTGCTATTGGTTCTTTCTCCTATGCGCAGTCTTCTACACGAATCGAACCACCCCACTGGTGGGTGGGCTTTGAAAACAACAGCTTGCAATTGTTGGTACATCACAAAGACATCGCCCAATCCAGTGTTGAAATTGACCATAAAAATATTCAGCTTATCAAAATCACAGCCGGCGATAGTCCAAACTATTTATTCGTCGATTTGCAAATAGATACTAATGCTGAAGCAGGAGATTTTAAATTAATTTTCAAAACGGATGGTAAGGAAGTTTTACGCTCCACCTACTCCCTGAAGGCGCGAAAAAAAGAGGCCAAGGAATACATTGGATTCGATCAAAGCGACGCAATTTATCTAATTACACCAGACCGTTTCGCCAATGGGAATCCCGCTAATGATCAATTCGATTATTTGACCGAAAAAGGCATCGACCGCAATGATGATTATGCTCGACATGGGGGTGATATTGCAGGGATCACTACACATTTAGACTATGTTGCTTCTATGGGGTTTACGGCCCTATGGCCCTCTCCTCTACTCATTAACGATATGCCACAACAGTCCTACCACGGTTATGCAATGACCGATTTTTATCGGGTCGATCCAAGGTTTGGTCAATTGGAAGAATACGTTCTACTGGCGGAAGAAGCCCAAAAAAAAGGCATCAAGCTTATCATGGATCAAGTGGCGAATCACTGCGGATTAAATCATTGGTGGATGAGCGATCTTCCTTTTTCCAACTGGGTAAATTATCAGGATCGTTTTGAAGCAGGGAAACCCATTATGAATTCCAACCACCGAAGAACGACCAACCAAGATGGTTATGCTTCCACTTACGATCGGGAGCGCATGAATCAAGGCTGGTTCGTTAAAGAAATGCCCGATCTCAATCAACGCAATCCCTTTTTGGCGACCTACCTTATTCAAAACAGTATTTGGTGGATAGAAACTTTAAGCCTCGGTGGTATTCGCCAAGACACCTATCCTTACCCCGACAAAGGCTTTATGCAGCAATGGGCTGGAGCAATTATGAAGGAATACCCTAACTTTTCCATTGTAGGGGAAGAATGGAGCTACAATCCCTTGTTGATTGCCTATTGGCAAAATGGTCATCCCAACAAAGACGGTTATGCTTCTAATTTAACCCACAGTATGGATTTTGCTTTGCAAAAGGCACTTCAAGATGGGCTTACCCATGAAGAAAGCTGGGGTACGGGACTCATTGAAATTTATGAAGCTTTGGCCAACGACTTTGCTTACACCGACCCCAACCGATTGCTCGCTTTTCTGGATAATCACGACATGGATCGCGCTTTTACCCAATACAAAGAAAAAACGGCTTTATTGGAGATGGCCTTGGCTACACTATTGACCCTTCCCCGTGTGCCGCAACTTTACTACGGCACAGAGATCTTGATGGAAAACACAGAAAAACCACACGACCATGGTCGCATTCGTACAGATTTCCCCGGAGGATGGGAAGGAGATAAAATCAACGCTTTCACTGGAGAAGGTCTGAGCAAAGAGCAAATCCAACTTCAAAACAC
>WTJB01000063.1:0-2234 GCA_011526335.1 Candidatus Arcticimaribacter sp. | reverse complement strand
ACCCCTTGTATTTATTTTGAATGGATGCTACTAGGCGCTTGCGTTCCTGGTTGATTTCGATTGAGTTCAACCATGTTGGTGCTGCTCTACGTTCATTGCATTGCTCTATACTACAGCGCTCACAGCTTAGGCCAACACTTTGTTTCCTGATTTTAGGATCATCCAAGAAATTGAGTTTTTTCTTCAATGGGTTGTTGATCAATAAGCCAATGCTAAAACCAGCATTGAAGCCATCTTTAAAAGGCTCCTTTGTAGCAGAAGAAATAACCAAATAGGTTTTATCATCTTCATTAAAGTTGGAGATTTGCAAATCAAACTCGTGTTGTGCATTGCTGCGTTCCAAATTTTCTAGCACCTTTCTAGCCACCCAACGGCCACAATAATTTTCATTCGCTGCATAGGCACGGGGGGTTTGCTGTTGTCCAAAATGCAACTCTTTTGTCACCGTAAACGTTTCTGTTCCCGGTTGATGAGAAAGACCGAGGAAAAACAATTCTTTGATCCCAAATTCTCTGGGCAATATGCTCGTTAAGCGCTGATAAAACACCTCAGGCGAAGCATTAAAAGAATTGATGATGTCGTTAAATAACATGGCGTCAAAACTCTCATGCGCGAAAAGTTGATTAAGTTGTTGCTTAATTTTGGTGGATGGAATGATGAGTGCTCCAGCAAAATAGGACGCTTTATGATCCTTCAAAACATGATCAAAATTATTATCCTCTATTGATGGATGGACTAAAATCCTGTCTTTGATGTGAAGAAAACTATAGGCCAATTCTTTTGCGAATATAAAATTGCGCTGTGCTTCACTCAGCTTGTGCGATAGTACTAGAGTCGATGAACTAGGCACGAAAACTGCTCCAATGCCCTGTAATTTGTTAGAAAAATCATATTGCTCTTCTACTAGCGTGTACCCCAACTTATCGCGTAAAATATTCTCCAAAATATTGGCGTGATTAAAATGAGTCAAATCAAGCTGATGTGTTTGCACAAAATCATTTACCGCGTTTTCATTAGCTTCAAAGTAGTTGAAGTTTTCTTCTTGATAACTTCGCAAAGAAGCCGCGTAGAAGTCTTTTTGCTTAAAATTATATTTTTCAGCGATTCGCTGTAGGGTACTAATGAACGTATTGACCTTATTCGGGGATTTAGCTACGATAGAAATCAAATCTGCTTCTTGAACACCAAAAAGGTCTAATGGGATTTCTTTGAGGATTTTTGACTGCAATACATTGCCAACTGGCGCAAGACTTTTATCCAATTTAAGGGATACCAATTGATCATAAGGCACCGATAGTTTTTGAGAAAGGAGTACAATTTTATCCGGTTTTGGATACTTTTTCCCGTTTTCTATTTCATTGAGATATGACTTAGATAGCCCCGTTAACTTAGCCAATGCTGCCAAGGATAATTCGTGCTCTGTTCTTATTTGTTTAAGTTTTAAGCCAAAAATTAGGCGGATATAATCTTCTTCCATAGTTTTAGTAGGATGTTTAACAAACACAAATATACTAGCGAAAAATTATATATCGCGAATATTCGCTAAATAATTTTATTGCAAAAAACAATTATTTACTCAAGCTATACGATTGTATTATATACGTTTACCATCCTTCTACCTAACATCAAACTACGTTCAATATGAAGCAATCAAGTCTATTTTTTCTTCTTTTCATCACTACAACTTAAGGGCAAAACGAATTTCTTGACGATTATAAAACCCTACAACCGAAAGAAAGCCTACAATTAAACATTTCCTTTTCCGATAGCCTAGGGAACCAAAGTGATTTACCCCTTGTCGTGATGAAAGGAAAGCAAGATGGCCCCGTTTTTACTTTTATATCGGGAGTCCACGGCTTTGAATTCGCTCCTATCGTAGCGGTGCAAAAACTTATGCAAGTAATCGATGTAAATCAACTCCATGGAACCCTAATCATTCTCCCCATTAGCAGTCCGGGCTCCTTTTACAACCGAACCCCTTACAAAAACCCACAAGACAATGTCAACCTAAACAATGCCTTCCCTGGAAATGCAAATGGAACCATTACCCAAAAAATGGCGCATTACATCACCCAAAATATCATTCCGCTAAGTGATGTTTTTCTGGATATCCATAGTGGGGATGCTCCTGAAGATTTACTCCCATTCATTTGCTACTACAACAATAAACGACATAAAGAAAATACGGCCATGGCCAAAAGGTTGTCCGACATAAGTGGCTTTCAATATGTCGT
>WTJB01000237.1 GCA_011526335.1 Candidatus Arcticimaribacter sp. | reverse complement strand
AGTCCGTTTATTCAATCGGGAGATTTTAGTGTAGAATTCTGGTTAAAGAATACTACCACCGCTGGATCTGGAGCATTGATTTCTCAAGAAAATGGGGTAACCGTAAGGGTAACCAACAATCAGTTGACCTTTATTCTAGGTTCAGAAAGCGTTTCTGCTCCTATAGCTACAGACGGTACTTATAATCACTATGCCTTGGCTTATGAAGCCGAGACGGGAACCATGCGTATCATTGAAAATGACACCATTATTTTGCAACAAGTGGTTACGCAAAACCTCAACTTCAACTCCAATAATTCCATTTTTGTAGGAGGAAATAATTTTAGAGGAAATCTTCATGACTTACGTCTGTGGAGAAAGGCCCTATCGCGCGAAGATGCGGTAGCCTACATGAATGAACTCCTTTCTGGAGATGAACGTGATTTATTGGGCTACTGGCCTATGAATGAGGGGAACGGTAGTATTGCCAAAGACCTAGCGCGTTCCAAAAACATGGGGCTGACCAACATCGACTGGGATATTTTCCCTAAAACAGATGCCTATGCCTTTGATGGAAGCAACCATTTAAGGTTAGAACAAGCCGGTAGAGCCATCATTACCAGAGATATGGACGCTACCCTATCCTTCTGGTTTAAAACCGCACAGGCAGGAGAATACACCCTTGTATCTAATGGCCGTGGCGATTTGTCTGACACCCAGTCTTCCTCAGGATACCGCAACAAGTGGTCGATTGATATGAATGCGCAAGGGTATCTAGCCCTTAAAGCAGAAAACGAAAGCTACGACTTTGGGGTAGATTCTCAAGCCGATAATTTGTGGCACCATGTGGCCATTGTCGTACGAAGAAATGGAAGCCTCTTGCTTTATGTAGACGGAAAACGTACCGCTTCTTACGGGAACGATAGCCTTGGCGGATTTGCTTCTAGCACCCTATTTGTTGGAGCTAGAGGACAATTGCAAGTGGGCGGAAGCCCATTGATTGACCGTCATTTTGTTGGTGAATTTGACGAACTTCGGGTATGGAATATGGCAAAAACGGCAGAACAAATCGAAGAAGATCGTTTTTATGAAGCCGATTATGAATCCATAGGAATGTTGCTCTATGCGCCCTTTAACGCTCCTGAACAGACTACAGGAGATGGACCGCGCTACTGGTATCCCTACAATAGTTTTGAAATGCGCAGTGACGTCGCAAACTTGGCTTCCAATACCTTGGCCTATACCACCGTGGTACCGCCATTAAAGCCCAAGCGTCCTACGGAAAAACTCATCGTAGATGCGGTGATCAATCAAGATGAAGTCTTGATGACTCCTGTGATTTCGGATTGGGCAAGTATTGAAAATAAAATTGCCTACATCACCATCGCCAATCTGTATGACGAGTCAGACAACCGCCAAGAATCTCCGGTTTCTTGGACGGCCTTTATCAACAAAAACCCACTCAAATGGTTTGTTGAAGGAGAAGGAACTGACATTGAGTTTGTCAAAGAAGAGGCCGCACCATTGGAATTCGACATCACCATTCGTAACCGAAGCGGTGTAGGACAACCTTATGAAATTATTACGCCCGCGTGGATTTCGATTGATGAGCCTTCGGGTAGCGTGCCCCCTAGCGGAACCATCAAAGTACGGGCTTCAGTTGATGCAAATATTTCAAGTGGTTTGTATGAAGATCAGATTTTACTGACATCAGATTACAACTTTAACGAAAAAATATCCATTAGTTTACGCATCACGGCACAGGAACCCGATTGGGGATTAAACCCTGCTGCTTTTGAACAGTCGATGACCTTGATTGGAAAAGTGAGAATCGACAATACCTTTAGCAATGATCCTTACGATCGACTGGTCGCTTACCGCGATGACAAAGTAAGAGGGGTTGTCGGACTGACCTATGATGAAGACTATGACGATTATTATGCGCTGCTTACGGTTTATAGTAATCCCGAGGATGCATCTGATGTGAGTTTCAAAATTTGGGATGCTTCGGCTGGGCGTTTAAAGAATGCTTCGGTCAATACGGCTGTGAGTATTCCTTTTGTAGAAAATGCACTTCAGGGCAACTACCAAACCCCTTTAGTCTTTGACAATACAGGATTAGAGACACAAGAGATCCGATTGAATACCGGTTGGACTTGGGTTTCCTTTAATGTAGAAACGGCTAACTTTAGTGATCTGAATGCCCTCTTCCAAAACCTAGAGCCTGCTACTTCAGACCTCATTCAGACGGCCGGACCTGCTCGTTTTGATCAATATGAAGAAGATCAAGCCGATCCGCAAAACAGCGGTTGGTTTGGAACGATTTCAACCAATAACGGAATCAATTCTGCGCAGATGTATAAACTTCGTTTTAGTCAAGGGCAAAAGTTATTGGTCTCAGGAACCAAGGTCGATTTGGATCAATGGACCTATGCCATCCAACAAAACTGGAACTGGTTGCCTTATGTAGTTGGGCGTAATGTTCCTATCAACGAGGCACTGGCCAATATGAATGCACAACCCGGAGATTTAATCAAATCCCAAAACCAGTTTGCTATCTATGATGGAAGCAATGGCTGGAAAGGATCTCTGACCTATCTCTACTCGGGCCAAGGCTATATGTTAAAAGCCACAAACGCACAGTCCTTTAGTTATCCTAGTTTCTTAAACCTTACCGATAAAAACAGTGAGGAAGAAGTAGAAATCCCAACGATGCGACCCGCCTTTGCCTCCTACCCCGCCACCATGAACTTGGTCGGGAAGATCGGAGAACACTACGACGGGATAGAAATCTACAATGAGGCCAATGAACTGGTAGCAAAAACAACCGCAGTCGCTTCTCAAGAAGTTGGTTTCAAAACGGTGTTTACCACGGTATACGGAAACGATTATGAGGACTTAAAAGTGTACTTTATCAAAAATGGAGAACGCAAATTATCCAAAACAGAATTGCTCTTTATTCCGGATGCTGTTTATGGAAGTTTAAATACTCCTATGCTTATTGAAGATGATTTGATGATAAAAACAAGCTTCGATGCTTTCCCTAATCCGTTTATCAATAAAATCACGGTTGGATTTAAAGCCAGTACTACAGGAACCGCCAATGTGTATGTTTACGATTTAAACAATAGAGAAATTGCGTGTGTACCGAAGGAAGTAAGCCTTGGCGAAAACACCCTTGAAATTCAATTGAATAATCTCGTTCCAGGAACCTATATCCTGCAATTGCACATGAACGGATCGGTGTATTCTAAACTGCTTTTAAAAGAATAATCTTGTGAAAAAAAGCGTACGTTTTATTGCACTTTTAGGGTTGATTTTATCTTCGTTTGGGCTTAGCGCTCAGGCGCCAGGATGGACAGTAGATGAATCGCGATATGAATACAGCATGACTTTTATTGCCAAAATCAATATCAACGGTGAAGTCTTGCGTTCTTCTTCAGATATTGTCGGGGCTTTTGTCAATGGAGTATGTAGAGGGGTAGCCAATCCTACCTATATTGCCGCTTCGGATGCCTATTATGTATACCTGACTATTTTTTCTAATAGCCCTGGAGAGACGGTAGAATTTCGTATTTACAGGGCGGATACGGATGAAATTATAGACATCAGTACCACCATAGATTTTGAATCCAATCAACATATCGGATCGCGTTTTCAATCCTATGTGATTGCTGAACCCCCTTTACGTTCCGAGGCCGATCTGATTTCTTTTGGCTTCTCAGGCGTGGTGGCCGATTCGCTAAACATTAACGGAAATGCGCTTGATTTTTATGTCCCCAGCTCGGTGGACATTACGGGGCTAACCCCCATTTTTACCTTTAGCGAAGGGGCCAATGCATTTGTCAACCAAGTCGCACAAACTTCAGGAGTGGGTACCCGGGATTTTAGTAGTCCTGTGAACTACCAAATCATGTCTGAAAATGAGGCCAATTTAAATGAATACCGCATTAGTGTATTCAATTCTGCTGCCCCAGATTCAGGCGGTGGTGAAGGAGGTGACGAGGGGAGCGACGATCCTAACCAACTTGTTTTTACCTTGTCTGAATCTGACAATTCTTCGGTTGTAAGCGAAAATGGATCGACCGACAACTTCATTATCGTTTTGTTTCAAGAACCCGAGAATCAAGTGGTCTTTACCGTTACCTCTAGTGACCCTGATGAAGTACGGGTCCTGAGTTCTGAAATTACGTTTACCTCAGACAACTGGAATTTTGCCCAGTTTGTACAACTGCAAGGGGTGGATGATGATTTAAGAGATGGCGATCAAGAAAGTACCATTAGTGTAGCGATTGATTACAGCAGATCGGATGTGGCTTTTTCACAAACGCCCTCACAGACCCTGCGCTGTATCACCACGGATGATGATGATATCCCCGGGATCATTGTTGAAGAAACCAATGGCTCTACCCAAGTAGATGAATCCCAAAGTGAGGATACCATTTTTGTACGTTTGGCTACTGAACCTGCTACAGAGGTAGTAATCGATGTTTTGGTGAGTGACCCTACAGAGGTAAGCACAAGAGAAACACAAATGACCTTTACCGCAGACAATTGGGGAGTACCACAAAGCTTAACCGTTATTGGAGTGGACGATACCTTGAATGATGGTAGCCAACGCAGTAATGTGATTTTAAGTATAAACGACGAGGCCTCTGACGATGCCTTTGATGCACTTGCAGACATTGCGATTGAAGTAACCACTACAGATAACGATGCTTCTGGAAATGATGACGGAAGTGACGATGGGGACGATGCAGAACAGCCAGAGGATGAAGTCGATCCTCCTTTGTTTTACAAGCGTGACGCCGTATGTTATAATGGTGGACAAATCAAAGTAGAATACGAGGTAGAAGGGACTAATGTGATTGTCAACTTTCAAGGAAGCCGATTGGATACCGATACCATAAGCGGAGGAGAAGTAATCTTTACGGATCTTGAAAGAGGAACTTATGTACTTGAAATCGCCAATTTTGTTAAAGTCGTAAATATTGGACTAGATGAATAATGTTAAAAAATACAGTTGGATCTTCCTATTGGCTTTAGGTTTAGCTTTTACCAAGAGCTGTAAAAAAGAGGCTCCTGCAGACCCTTGTCTTGCCGTAGAACAAGATGATTTTGAATTGGTCAACTAGCGCTTGCTAGGTTGGAAAATAAAGAATTATTTGTCTAATGTGCTCTTTTTTAGTGGTTTTCGCTCATTGACTTGTTAGTTGATGGTTATTTTTCTTATCTTGTAGATAACCATAAACTAATTTATAATGAAAACTATTTTTTATGCAAAAGCTTTTGCACTTGTTTTAGTGTTGAGCTTTACCACCTCTTGTCAAAATACTGGCGGCTTATGGCTGGCAGATGGAGAAAACAAAGGCAAACCCTACACATTTGGAGATAATGCAGATAACCAAATGTTACTTGACCTTGCAGCGGCTTATTCTAACAAGGATACAGACAAGCTTTTAACAATGTACACTGAAGAATTTATTGGAGAAAATGGGGAAGAGAAAAC
>WTJB01000039.1:18733-20518 GCA_011526335.1 Candidatus Arcticimaribacter sp. | reverse complement strand
ACAGTTTGTCAGCACATTGAAAGTTTTAAAACATTTGTTTATAACCTTTTTGGAGTGGGGTTTTGCAAAAAGGGAGAATAGCGTACTTTTACTTTTCAACGAAAAAGAAATACCATGGCAGACGAAAAAGCAGCAAAACTAAAAGCGTTACAACTCACCCTAGACAAATTGGATAAAACCTATGGCAAAGGCTCCGTAATGAAACTGGGGGATGAAGCTATAGAAGAAGTAGAGGCCATCTCTTCGGGTTCCATTGGGCTAGATATTGCCCTAGGAGTAGGCGGTTATCCTAGAGGAAGGGTAATTGAAATTTACGGGCCCGAATCTTCGGGGAAAACAACCCTTACCCTCCACGCCATAGCCGAATGTCAAAAACAAGGAGGCATTGCTGCCTTTATTGATGCAGAACATGCCTTTGACCGTTTTTATGCAGAAAAATTAGGGGTAGACATTTCTGAGCTGATCATCTCCCAACCCGACCACGGAGAGCAAGCCCTAGAAATTGCCGATAACCTTATTCGCTCTGGGGCCGTCGATATTGTTGTTGTGGACTCTGTTGCCGCCCTTACGCCTAAAAGTGAAATTGAAGGAGAAATGGGAGATTCCAAAATGGGGCTGCACGCGCGTTTAATGTCGCAGGCTTTACGAAAACTTACGGGCTCTATTGCAAGAACCAATTGTACCGTATTTTTCATCAACCAGCTACGCGAAAAAATTGGGGTAATGTTCGGAAATCCTGAAACCACTACAGGAGGTAATGCCTTAAAATTCTATGCTTCGGTTCGTTTAGACATCCGTAGATCTACACAGATCAAAAATTCGGATGCAGAAGTGATGGGGAATAAAACCCGTGTAAAGGTGGTCAAAAACAAAGTGGCGCCACCCTTTAAAACCACCGAGTTCGATATCATGTACGGAGAAGGAATTTCCAAAATCGGAGAAATTATTGACCTGGGTGTCAATTATGAAATCATCAAAAAATCAGGCTCATGGTTTAGCTACGGCGATACCAAACTAGGCCAAGGAAGAGATGCCGTTAAAACACTCTTACTCGACAATCCAGATTTAATGGATGAATTGGAAGAAAAAATCATGGCGACCCTAAATGCTGTAAATTAAGCGAGGATAGCGATTTCACTTTTCCAAAACTAAAGGTTATAACCCACGCGATTGCGTGGGTTTTTTTGTTTTTGGGTTGGGTCCCCAAAACATAAAATTATTCTTTTGCCTTTAGGCCAAAATAAATGGGAACACTAGAGAGTGCATACATGACCAAAGAGTAGATGGCCGCTATAATGGCGAAGTCGGGCTGATTGAGGGTAATGACAGCCAAACTGATGGTTAATGTTCCGTTTTGAATTCCCGATTCAATCGCGATGGTAAGCCCCTGCTTCAGGTTGAGCCCAAAAACTTTGGCCAAGAGATAACCCATCCCCATCGTCAAAACATTCAAGGCAGTTACAATGCCTAGTGTATCGCCTACATAAAGTTTAAACAGCTCGAACTCCCGCGCCAAGAGTCCAAGAATCACCACCGCTAAAAAGACGGATGAAGCAATCCGTACCGGGCGTTCCATCCGATCGGCAAATTGTGGAGCACGATTCTTGATTAACATCCCGATGCTTAACGGAATGGCCAAAACAACAATAAGGGTTTTAAAAATATCTGCTGTAGGCGAAGCCATATTGGCTGCTTCGGATAAATATGCACTGTAAGCATACCCTACCCAAAATGGAATGGTTACAATGGTAATGACACTATTAATGGCCGTCATGCTTACCGATA
>WTJB01000039.1:0-18633 GCA_011526335.1 Candidatus Arcticimaribacter sp. | reverse complement strand
GTGTTTTTTACAAAGTAGAAAAAATGATGAAAATGGTTTAGGGTTTTTTAAGAAAATAATTAAGATACTCTCTTTTCTTCTAAAGCGACAGCTTCAAACTGCCGACCCTTAGGATCATCCCGCAAGCCTTGATCTATAATATCGCGTATTTCTTCTTGAAAAACAGGCAATTCTTCCATGCTTTTGGGAGGATACAATTCAGGAAAGGTTTGTACACGTAACTCTCCAGGGAAACCAAAATTGGGATACCACGGATGTTTGCGTTTACAATCATAAAATACCATAGGCACCACCGGGAGTTGGTGGTCAATAGCAATTTTAAACGCCCCGCGTTTAAAGGGATTCAAGAAAATGGTATCGTCTTCGTAAGATACTTCTGGAAATATACAAACACTGTAGCCTAGATCGAGTTTTTGTTGCACCCGTCCATAGACCTCCCAACGGCTTTTTTTATCACTGCGATTGACCATCACCGCCGCGCGTTTATATAGGTACCCAAAAATGGGAATTTTAACCAACTCTTTTTTTCCCACAAAGACAAACGGATTTTTGGAAACCCGAAGCATTACAAATGGATCGATGTAGCTGGTGTGGTTGGCGACTAAAACATAGGATGTCCCCGTCGGTAAGGGTTTGGCATAGCGTATTTTGGTGTAAAATCCGCTTCCCCCCAAAATGATAGGAGCCCAGATATTACGGGCTACCCAAAAAACAACCGTATAGCCTTTGGGAAAGAGTAAGGCAATGGCCAAAAAGGGAAAAAGAAAAGGAACGGGTATGCCCGCCAGTAGGTAAAACCAAATTCTCCACAAGCGAAGTAAAAGTGTTTTCATCGTTTCCAAATGTAAGAAAAGCCAAAGAGTTTCTCTCAAAAAATTTACCTTTGTCCAAAACAAAATTAATGGCCAGAATTCTTACAGGAGTACAAAGCACAGGCACCCCCCATCTAGGCAATCTACTAGGGGCTGTTCTACCCGCTATAGAAATGGCAAATCGTCCCGAAAACGATTCTTTCCTCTTTATTGCCGATTTGCATTCATTAACCCAAATCAAAGATGGCGCACAATTACGCGAACATACTTTTCATACCGCTGCGGCATGGTTGGCCTGCGGATTGGATACAGATAAAACCGTTTTTTACAAACAAAGCGATGTCAGTGAAGTTGCCGAATTGAGTTGGTACCTTAGTTGTTACTTTCCCTACCAACGCTTGACTTTGGCACACTCGTTTAAAGACAAAGCCGATCGGCTAAAAGACGTCAATGCAGGCCTTTTTGCGTACCCTATGCTTATGGCAGCAGACATCCTGCTTTATGATGCCGAAATTGTTCCGGTAGGAAAAGACCAGTTGCAACATTTGGAAATCACACGTGATGTTGCTGCGCGTTTTAACAATCAGATGGGAGAAACCTTTGTTTTACCGCAAGCCAAAATTGAAGAAAACAATCAATACATTCCGGGAACGGATGGTGCTAAAATGAGTAAATCCAAAGGGAATACCATCAATGTATTCTTGCCCGAAAAGCAATTGCGAAAGCAAATCATGGGGATAAAAACTGACTCTACTCCCCTAGAAGACCCAAAAGATCCGGATAATTGCAATGTTTTCGCCTTATATTCCCTCATGGCCAATCCAGAGCAAATTCAAATTCTGCGGGAACAATACCTCAACGGTGGTATGGGATATGGCCACGCCAAACAAGCGCTTTTTGAACTGGTGTTGGATACCTTTGATACCCCAAGGCAAAAATTCAATTACTATGTAGAAAACCCTGCAGAGGTGTCCATTGCCTTGGCCAAAGGAGCAGAAAAAGCACGAAAAGTAGCCCATGAGGTTTTGCTGCGTGTCCGCAACAAAGTAGGGTATTAATAAAGGCGTTTAAAACGTTTGGGCCCTTCGCTTTTGATGCAGCCCTTGAGTTCCATTTGCAGTAAATGGGCTGCCGTTTTAGCCATACTCCAGGTCAACTGTTCCGCGAGTTGATCCAAAGATTTTGGTTCAAGTAAAGCTTCAAATAGTATTTGTTTCTCATTTGTAAGTGAAACAAATATCTCTTTTTGTTCTGGAAGTTTTTTTCCTTTGTTTTCCCACCCCATCCATTCGGCTAAGGCCTCAGCTGAGGTAATTATCCGGGCTTGTTCGCGCTGTATAAGTTGCAAACAGCCCTGGCTTTTAGGATCAGATAAGCGCCCCGGGAGAGCAAAAACTTCTCGCCCGTATTGAAAAGCTTGGTAAGCGGTCACCATACTCCCGCCTTTTGTGCCTGATTCGATCACAAGGGTAAGATGGGCCAAGCCAGCAATGATACGATTGCGTTGCAGAAAATTAGAACGTTCGAACGGGGCGTCGCTCCAAAATTCTGTCAACAAGGCCCCTTGTGTCATGATTTTTTGGGCAATCTTCTTATGTTGTTGCGGATAAAGGGTTTGAAAACCATGGCCTAAACAAGCAATCGTTTCAAGGCCTTGCTCCAAAGCGGTTTGATGGGCACATACATCTATTCCGTAGGCTAGACCCGAAACAATAATGGGCCTGTAAGGCGTTAAGCCTCGAATTAACTTTCGGCATTGATCTATCCCTTCCTGAGTGGGTTTTCGGGCACCAACAATACTGATGATCCGCGGATTGCTCCAATCTACTTTTCCTTTGTAAAAGCATACGGGTGGTGGATCTGAAATAAAGGCCAAGGTCTTTGGATACTGCTGATGACCGTAATAAATCGTTTGTATGCCTTGATCTAAAATAAATTTTTCTTCTTTTTTTATACGATCAAAATTAGGGGAGACCAGCGCTTGATCAAAGCTGTGCTTTTCCCCTATTCCTTTCACTGCTAGCCACTTATTCGGGGGGCTTCCCCACACCTTTTCGGGAGAACCAAAATGGTCAATGAGTTTTTTTATGCGTACCGGACCCAAACCAGGGAGGGTGTGCAACAATAAAGCAGCGGTTAGGGGCGTTATGTTCATGTATACGATTTTTGCAAGATTCTGGGTGATGAAATTTAGCAAGAATTTTTATTACATTTGAGATATGAGGATTATTAAACATTTAAAAGACGCTTTATACCGCTATGACTGTGTTACTTTGCCCGGTTTTGGTGCGTTTTTGATACAGCCCTCCCCCATCCGTATCGATCGTGTTTCTGGGCAGTTTTACCCTCCTCAAAAAAGTGTTTCTTTCAATGCCTTATTGGTTCATAATGATGGGGTGTTGGCCAACTTTATCGCGCAAAGAGAAAAGGTCAGCTATGAAAAAGCCCTAGCATGGATCGAATCGGATTTGGCCAGCTGGAATAAGCGCCTCCCTACAGAAATGATTCTTTTGCCCGGCATTGGAGAACTCACTCAAAATGCTGCGGAAAAACTACAGTTCCATCCTTATGGAAAGATAAACTTTGACTGGAATGCCACCGGTCTTCAAACCTTTCGTCGGACACCAACAGCATCGGTAGCGGTTGTGCGACCTAAATTAACCGAAAAAAAACCTATTATGGAGACTACCAAAAAAGAACCCTTAGCGTTTACCCCCGAAAAACCCGAAGAGAAAAAACCCAATTACTTAAAATATGCGGCCATCGGCATCATTGCAGTAGCGGTATTGGGCAGTTCCTATTACTTTGGAGATCAATATTTGACCAATGAACGGATTAAATCCACAGAATTGGCCCAAAAACAAATTGAAAAAAATGTTCAAGAAGCTACCTTTGATTTAGGAGCTTTATCCAACTTAGAACTCAACATCAATGCTGAAGTAGAAAACACCAACAGTGTTTACAACAGCGGAGAAGTGTATTATTCTGTTATTGCAGGTAGCTTTAGAGAGCAAGGCAATGCGGAGCGTAAATTGGCGCAACTGCAAAGCGAAGGTTTTGATGCTGCTTTTGCCGAAGTAAATCCAGAAGGCTTATACCGTGTTGCTTATGGTCGATTTAAGACCAAGCGCGAAGCCTTTAAGTTGTTGAGCTTTGTCAAATACACCCTAGAAGAAGAGGGATGGTATTTGGCCGAAAACGAATAGTTACAAACGATACACCCAACCTCTTGGGTTTACCGGGGTTGTGTTTTTAAAGACACTGAACTTGAGTTCTGACTTTCCCGTTTCGGGATTAGAAAAGACACGTCCGATGGTTTGTTTCGCTTTTACCTTATCTCCTTTATTGACATATACCTCCGAAAGGTTGGTGTAGGCGGTGATGTAATTTCCGTGCTGTATAAGGACCGTAGGATTGCTTCCCTTATAGCTAATGATGTTCATGACCAAACCATCAAAAACCGTCCGTACTTCGGTGTTTTTTGGCGTAGCAATGGTAACTCCATTACTCTTTATTTTAGTGGTTTTTACCACGGGATGCGTTTGGGTACCAAAACCCTGGATGACCACCCCTTTTTCTACTGGCCAAGGAAGTTTTCCCTTATTGGCGATAAAGTTTTTGGAGATTAGCTTTGCCTCTGGGGTAAGCGCAAATTCTGCTGATTTCCCTCTTCCAGCAGCTTTATTCGAGGCCGCTATGGCTGCGCGGATCAACCGCTGAATCTCTTTTTCTATGGCTGCCGTCTGTTTTTGTTTTTTCTGGATTTTCGCCTGCAGAGAACGTTCTTTTTTCTTTAAGGATTGGACTAAACTTTTTTGCGATATCCGCTCTTTTTCAAAGGCGACTTGCAGGGCTTTATTCTCTTTTAAAAGGGAGGCTTTTTGCTCTTTCTGTTTAGCCAATTCTATATTCAAGGTTTGAAGAATTTGGGTTTTTTCTTCGATGCTTTCACCTTGTTTTTTTCGGAATTGGGCGTACTGTTTTAGGTATTGCGAACGTTTGTAGGCTTGTAAAAAATCTTCCGAAGAAAATAAAAACATCAACCGACTCTTTTCGGATTTACTTTGATAGGAGCGCAAAATCATTTGCGCATAATCTTCTTTGAGGGCAGCCAATTCTTTTCTCGACTGCTCAATAAGACGTTGATTGGCATTGATGCGTTGGGTCAGGCGATTGGCTTGTTCATTCATCACACGAATCAAGCGTTGGCGTGTATTGATTTTTACGGCCAAATCTTCTACCTCTTCTAAAGCAGATTTTTTCTCTTTTTTATTGGTAAATAAGAGTTGATTGATCTGTTTGATCTCTTGTTGTAAGCGCAGTTTTTGTTGTTCCAATTTTACCTGCCTACTGTCTTGGGCAAGCCCAAACAAACAAAACCCAAGAAAAATAAGAAAAAGCCTTTGCGGTAGCATCTATAATTCTATTGATTGGTAACCCGACGGGATTTTAAACGGGAAAGTCAAAGTCTTCGGAAAATCTACCCGTTGAAATTCAAGTGTGAGATTGATATAGCGTTCTCCTGTATATGCCGATAAGACCATTTCTTTAGGAACCTGCTTCCCCAATACTTGCTGGCGTTTGGTATAACGTACACTTAAACTTTGCCCCCCATTTCCGATTAGAAAACGTTGTTCCTTTAACAAAAAAGTACTGGGATCAAAAAAATAGGTCGGCCGAAAAACTTGAGCCTTATCTTTTGGACTCAGTACATAATACTGCGGGTGTTTGATCCGTTCAAATTTTGTTTTCTTTAAATCGCTGACCGGATGCCCTAGAAATAGGTTTTGTAAGTCCGTAAAGGTAAATGAGGTGCCCAATTGCTCATTGATTAACCGCAAATCTCCTTCATAGGCTGTTTTTTGAAATTTTTCATAAAACGCCACGGTTGTTGGGGTTATAAATACCTTAGCGATTGGAATTAACATATTGGCACTCATCCACAAGGCTTTGTCTTTTTCCAAGCGAAGGTTTATGTTGACTTGCTGTTTGCTCTTTTGATCAAAATAAGTGGCTTTTATCCGTGCGCGATATGTTTTAAGGTTGGATTTTTTTCGTTCCAAGGTTTTGACCAGTTCCTTGGTCGATATATCGGTAACGGGCGCTTTATTGGGCAATACGCGTACCGAGGAACAACTTGTTAAAAACAAGAGCAATAAGAGCGAGAAGGAATAAATGTGTTTTTTCATTAATCCAATTGGGTATAATCGCCAAGACTGACAGAAGTAAAATTACCTTTATAACGCACATGATTTCCAATCATTGCCTTGGTCAGGATAACCTCTTCCAAATGCGTATCGTTTTGCACAATACTGTGCGAAAGCGTAGAGTTGATGATCTGTGTTCGTTTCCCTACCGAAACTCCTGGTCCGAGGGTTACATTTTTTAACACCGCTCCCTCTCCTATAAAACACGGGGGGATAAGACTACAATTGTCTAAAACCGCTGAGGGATGCACCAAAGGAACGCCTTCCTCTGCTAAAAAATGAAGCATTTTGGTGTTTGTTTCTACTGTGATGTTTTTGTTGCCACAATCCATCCATTCCTTGACCTCTGCCGTTAAAAAACGTTTTCCATTGGCCATCATGGCCTTGATTCCGTCATTGATTTGGTATTCTCCTCCGTGGCTTATGTTTTGTTCAATGACTTGTTTTAATTCGCTTTTTAGTTCCCCTATATCTTTAAAATAATAAATCCCAATGACGGCTAGGTCAGAGACAAAATCTTTGGGTTTTTCTACCAATTCTACAATTTCGTCTTTTTCGTTTAGCTGAACAACGCCATAGGCTTCAGGTTGCTCTACTTTTTTAACCCAAATTTGAGCATCGGCTTCAGGGTCTATGGCAAAATCGGCTCGGATAAGGGTATCGGCATAGGCCACAACGGCTGGACCGGAAAGCGAGGGTTCTGCACACATAATGGCGTGGCCTGTTCCCAAAGGATCAAGCTGTCGATAAATCGAAGCTTTTGCACCCAAATTTTGCGCAACTAGGGTGAGATGCGCTACCACCTCTTCCCCAAAAAAAGCAGGGTCACCCAAGACATAGGCTACCTCTTCTATGGGCTGATTGATTACCCCAGCGATATCATTGACCAATTGTTCTACTATGGGAGTTCCCGCAACAGGGACAAGGGGTTTTGGGGTGGTAAGGGTATGTGGACGTAAACGGGAGCCTCTTCCCGCCATCGGAACGATAATCTTCATTGCGTTCTGTTATTTATTGTTTTCCTGTGCTTCCAAAACCACCTGCTCCTCGATCTGTACGATCGAGAACAGTGGTTGGTTGCCATGTTATTTGTTCGTATTTCGCAATAACCAGTTGAGCAATGCGCTCGCCAGGCTGTATTGTAAAAGTTTCATTGGATAAATTCACTAAAATCACGCCAATTTCTCCCCGGTAATCTGCATCAATCGTGCCAGGTGCATTAAGTACCGTAATGCCGTGTTTGGCCGCCAAGCCACTTCGGGGACGTACCTGTGCTTCATAACCTTGAGGAAGGGCAATTTTAATGCCGGTCCCTATGATTTTTCGCTCTAAAGAACCCAAGGTTATGGGCTCCGGTAATACGGCTTTTAAATCGAGACCTGCAGAAGATGCCGTTGCATATTCGGGTAAGCTATAGCCACTTTCATTGATAACCTGTACTGCAATCATATCTAGAATTTATCCTTTAAAAATACAAAATGCCTTGGGCTTTGTTTACAAGGGGACAAAGAATTATGATGGATTTATTAACTGTTTTTTTGCCTCATCGCGCAAGACAGAATGCACCATATTGATGGCGGAAAGGTTGTTTTGAGACAGCAGTTTTTGAAACCACAGTTCTTTTTTCCCCATAAGCGATAAAATACTTCCTGCTGAATGCCCTTTTTGATGGTAAAATACCACCTGACCGTAATAGTCTTCTAAGAAATTACATTTCTGCTGTAGTTGATATTTTCCGCCTTTGAGCAAAGGTTTGTGGCAACACAACAGCCACTCAAAATCTAGAGCCAACAATCGTTTAAGGGATTGAATCTGTTCGGCCATGCTTTCCTTTTTCATAAAATATTTAATTACCGGACTGACAAAGGCATCAGCGGAAAACAACCACCCCTGTTCTTTTTCATAAAGAGCCAATTGATCGGGTGCATGGCCAGGAATGGGAATTAATGCAAAGCGATGATTAGGAGTCTCAAAGACATCCTTTTGGATGGGTGTGAGTGTATCGATGTATTCTGGGCGACCCCAAAACAACAATTGAGGAATACTTGTCTGTACTTTTCCTTTAACAAGGTCTGTACAAAGCACTGATGAATAGGCTTCTACATTGTATTGGTTTTGAATGACCTTGACATTGCCAGAATGGTCTTCATGATGATGGGTAACAAAGATTTGTTGAAGATTTTTATCGGCTAACCAGTCAAGAAGAGCCGCTTTGGCATTGGGTGGCCCGGTGTCAATTAGCAGTCCATCCACAAAAAAAGAATGCACTTTTACCGGCGGGGGACCAAAATAACCTCGGCCCGTTTCCAAACTTTCTATAGGGCCAAAGCGATGCGTTTTTTTGTACCTCATAAATCTTTTGGAAAGCGCTTTTTTAATTCCTTTTCCACATCCAAAATCATCATTAGCGGAAAGATTAGGGTCAACAGTAGACCAAAAACCAAAGGATAAGGGGGAGCAAAATCTAAGCCCCAGGAGAGGCCTGCTATTGCAATCATGGCCAAGGAGAATTGAATCATTTTTTGGGCAGAATACGTTTGGGCAAAGTTCCAATGCGCTTGACTGCGCATGGAGGCGGTGGTTCTATAGCCATAAAAATGGTTGATCTTTTTTGGCGGAAATTTATGTTGTATAAACCCCGCCAATAGAAACGTTCCACCCGTAAGCAATAAGATCAATACAAAGGGACTTAAGTTTTCCATAACGATTGTGTTTCTAAAAAGGTGATGATTTTTTGGACTTGTAAGTCCACGTTTTTTGTTTTCATTAGACTAAAAATAAGGCTTCTTTTTTTGCCGTCTGTTAAGGTATTATAGGCTTTCTCTGCCATTGGGTCTTGCGCCAAAAACACCTCCAAAACCTCGGGGACCGCAACGCCAAGGGGGTTAGGGTCTTCTATGATATTGAATTCGACATGGTCGTTCGTCTGGCTATGGCTTTTGGCCATTTTTTCCTTCCCTAAGATGATAAAGAAATTCCCGTCCCCAAGATGATTTAAGCCGCAGGGAAAGGTATAGTCATTAAGGGTACAGCGCAATCGGGTTTTGTTTTTTTTGGGAAGTTCTTCTACTACTTTTTTGTCGACAAAAAGGTAATGATAGCCTCCTTTGCGTGGATCGAGCTGTTTTATCTCTGATTTTAGATGCAGGGGATTCATGAGATTAAGGTAAGAAAATGTTTTATTTTAGGCTTGATTAGTCCCTCTTAAGTAATCCTCTCTTAAAATGGCATAACTGTAATTATCACTCCAACCCGATGGTAAAGGCAAGATTTCTTTATGTTGCCCTTCCCGTTTCATGCCTACCTTCTCCAGCACCCGAATAGAAGGTAAATTGGCAACGGCAACCCCGGCTTCTATACGATGCAATCTAAGGGTCATAAACGCAAATTCGAGCCCTTTTTTTACGGCTTCGGTGGCGTATCCTTGGTTCCAATGGGCAGGAGAAATGGAGTAGCTTATCTCTGCCTTTTGAAAGCGTTCAGGAGAAAGAATTAAACCCATTTTCCCGATAAACTGCTGGGAGATATCATAGAGGGCCCAACCCAAGTTTTTGGAGTTCTCTGGATTGATTTTTTCCGCTAAAATACGAGCAGTTACGCTTTCGTTTTTTGGGACACCAATGGTGTTGTACTGCGCTACTTCTGGATGAGAATGCAAAGCAAATACCAAGGGGATATGCTTCTTTGTCATAGGAGTATAGCTGAGACGATTGGAAGCAAAGGATAGCTGCATTAAGTTTTACGTGTTATGTGATAAACCCAAAGGATGACAAAAAGAGCGAATAGCTCAAAACTTAATTCAATGTAAGTAAACTTTTGATCAAATCCGTCTAAAATCAATCCGCCTAAACGCGAAACAATAAAACCCGTCGTAATCGTTCCTGTGACAAAGAGCAATCGTCTTTGGTTGATGGTTATAATTGTTGCCCCTAGCAGTACTCCGCCTATGGTGGCCATAAACCCCATCATGACCCGTAAAATGGTTTTGCTTTGAGGAGTGGGCATCAAGACATCGTACTTCTGGGTAAAAAACCATTCTGGAGCAGCATAACCCGAAAGGCCAAGAATAAATAATAAAAGTCCTGCTAAAAAATTAATCAGTGAAGGGAGGTGTTTCATAAATAAGAGCATTGAGGTTTATTGACGCACTTGTTGAAGGCAGTATCTTTTAGAGGAATTTTGTATCATGGCGTTTCTATCAACTTTTATTTTGAGCCATACTGTAAAGAGGTCCTCTAAATTATCTAACGCCATTTCTGTTTGTATTCAACTAAAAAAACTCATTCTAGTGAAGTGCTTGCTTTATAGCTTTTAAGCCCTCTTTCTTCCTTGAAAGCACTCCCTTGTGAGATAAGATTCACAATACCTTCCCTTTTTCCAAATAGCCCTTTTTAAAATTAACCGCATCCCTCTCCTTCGTTACACTCCCCTACTTTTTCCCAGCCGTCATTCTCTCCAGGAATTTCATTAGGATTAATCCACCACTTATTTTGCCAAATCTGACAATTGTGAATAACTTGAGTTCCGGCATTAGGGTATTGATTGGCGGGATTATAAACCGCAATATTACAAAGGCTTACTGTACCCCCAGTCCCACTCTCACAGCCTGAAGCACCACCGCTATAGGGTTCGAGAGAGAAAAGATTGGCTTGACTCACTGCTGTGGCAATAGGCGTTCCGTTAAGGACCTTAGATGCAGTATTTAAATAAGAATAAGCAGAGCTTTCGCTTCCTTCTAAAAGAAGTTGCCAGATCATAATTCCGTCATTTCGCTCGTTGCGCGCTGGGTGACTATAAATATGTTCACTTAGCGCAGCGATATTATCGTGAGTATAGGTGTAAAAGGGACCCCAAGGTTCTGGTGGGTAGTGTACTCCAGCGGAAATCACAAAACCGTATTGAGCGGCATAATAGGCATAGGCATCATACATAATTTCTCTATTGTTACTCCCTCCCGTGTTATACCCTTGGTAAGCGATAAGGTCAATTTTATCCCCAACAGCTTTGATCACGGGGATCATGTGTCCTGTTGATCCAAAACCAAAAAGATTGATCCCGTTACTGCTTTGTGTTCCTTGATAAAGCAAATCATCGCTTTCTCCGGTTAATATATTGCGTTGCTCATAACGAAATGGTGAACTAGGGTCATCATTAAACTGCCCCCCTAATGCCCCTACACCGGCTGGGGCACAGGCGAGTATGTAGCCCTCCTCTTTTGGCATAATGCTGCGGGATTCATTAAAAAAAGTGATAAATCGATTTACATTTAACTCGTTTCCTATTTGCTGAAACGATCCGTCTGGCTCAAAATCCCAGTCAATCCCAGCAAAGCCAATATCATCAACTAGGTCTTTGATTTGGTCATAATCAATCTCATAAGATGAAGTGTCACGCCAATAGGTCTCGCCTCCAACTGAGAGAATCACATTAATGCCCTTCGCTTTCAAAGCTGCCACGCTTTCCTTTAAGGTACACCCATCATAAGGGACTTCTATCCCTGTGTTGGAAAGATCATAACTCCCTTTAAGGTAATTAAGGTTTGGCTTCGCAAAAGCTAAAAAAACATGATTCACAAAAGCGGGGATATCACGTAGTTTAGAAGGCTGGCCCGCAGAGACATAACTTTCTGACCAAGAGGGAAAATAGGCTAAAATGACTGGCTCATCCACAGTAAAAGCATCTCCCCCTGTACTGCTTGTGTTACTTGTTGTGCTTGTGGCAGCAGTTGTTCCACCATGGCTGGTATTGGTATCAACAGTAGTGGTTGAAATGATACTTGTTGAAGGGTTTTCGGGGATTACATCCGATAGGTTTTTGTCTTTTTTACAGGCAAAAAGCACACAACAAAGGAACAAAAGTGAAGAGTTGTAAAAAGTTTTCTTCATGACATAATGGATTGTACCACAAGCCTATAAAAGCAACTTCTTGTAGGTTGACATTTCTTTTAGATGCGACTTGGGGTCGCTATAAAAATAAAAATATAAAAAAAGCCCCAATAAAGGGGCTCGATTCAATGTATAATCTAAAAATGTACTAGTTGTTTAGGGCTTCCGCACCGCCAACGATCTCTAAGATTTCGTTGGTAATCGCGGCCTGACGTGCTTTGTTGTAGGTCAACTTTAACTGATCACGTAGTTCTGTAGCGTTATCCGTTGCTTTGTGCATCGCGGTCATACGTGCCCCGTGCTCGCTTGCAAAAGAATCACGAAGGGCCTTAAAAAGCTGCATTTTGATGCTTTTTGGCAACAATTCATTGATGATTTCTTCCTGTGTAGGTTCGAAGATATAATCCGACACATTTTGATCGTCTGAACTTTCAGAAACAATGGGCAATAAGGTTTCAGTCGTCACAATCTGAGTTGCGGCGTTCTTAAAGCGATTGTAAATCACCTCTACCTTATCATATCCCTTGGCTTCAAAAGCAGCCATGATGTTTTCTGCGATCTTGCTCGTATTGGCAAAAGTCAAATCGTCAAAAATAGCATTGTTGTTTTCTTTTACAGCATAGGATTTTGACAGAATATCATCTCCCTTTTTCCCTAGGGTAATAAGATCTACCTGTTGGTTGGGGTGGCTTGCAATATACTGCGTTGCCGCTTTGATAATGCTGGAATTAAAACCACCGCACAACCCACGGTTGGAGGTTACTACCACCAAAAGTACCTTCTCCACCGAGCGAACTTGGGTGTAGGGGTTGGGAGTATCCCCGTCCATAGCACCGCTGAGGTTTTGTATCAATTCTGTCAACTTATCGGAATAGGGGCGCATGGCTGTAATAGCATCTTGAGCCTTTTTTAGCTTAGCCGCCGATACCATTTTCATGGCAGAGGTAATCTGCATGGTAGAGGAAACCGAAGCAATCCGATTGCGTATTTCTTTTAGATTCGCCATAGCGATTTATTCAAATTGAGCCGAAATACTTTTGGCCACCGCGTTAAGGGTGTCCAAAACTTCGTCTGTTAATTTTCCTGCTTTAATGGTGTCTAAAACGCCACGATGTTTGGCATTGAGTTCCTCCAAATACGCTTTTTCAAAAGCCTTAACTTGATCTACAGGAACGTTACGTAAAAGGTTTTTAGATCCAGCGTAAATGATCGCTGTCTGATCTTCTACTGTAAACGGATCGTTTTGAGCTTGCTTGAGAATTTCAACATTGCGCTTCCCTTTTTCGATTACGTTTAAGGTCGCTGCGTCAAGATCGGAACCAAACTTAGCAAAGGCTTCCAATTCACGGAATTGTGCTTGGTCAAGTTTTAAGGTTCCCGAAACTTTCTTCATGGATTTGATCTGTGCAGATCCTCCTACACGCGATACAGATATCCCCACGTTAATCGCAGGACGAACCCCAGAGTTAAATAAGTCTGACTCCAAGAATATCTGCCCGTCTGTAATCGAAATTACGTTGGTTGGGATATAGGCAGAAACGTCTCCTGCTTGTGTTTCAATGATTGGTAAGGCGGTCAATGAACCTCCTCCTTTTACCTTGTCTTTTAATGAAGCGGGTAAGTCGTTCATTCCTTTTGCAATATCATCATCTGCAATCACTTTTGCAGCACGCTCTAATAAACGAGAGTGCAAGTAGAATACGTCTCCAGGATAAGCTTCACGCCCTGGAGGACGACGCAATAACAAGGATACCTCACGGTAGGCTACCGCTTGCTTTGATAAATCATCATAGATGATCAAAGCTGGGCGACCCGTATCGCGGAAGTATTCCCCAATTGCAGCACCTGCCATAGGAGCATATACCTGCATTGGCGCTGGGTCAGAGGCATTGGCCGCAACGATAGTGGTATAGGCCAAGGCTCCTTTATCTTCCAAGGTTTTTGCAATAGCGGCCACTGTAGACGCTTTTTGTCCTACAGCCACATAAATACAATAAACGGGTTCTCCCGCATCATAAAATTCTTTCTGATTTAAGATGGTGTCGATACACACTGTTGTTTTCCCCGTTTGACGGTCACCAATCACCAATTCGCGCTGTCCGCGACCTACTGGAATCATGGCGTCGATGGACTTGATTCCGGTTTGCATTGGTTCGTTTACAGGCTGACGGTAAATTACCCCAGGGGCTTTACGCTCAAGTGGCATTTCGTAAAGGTCGCCTTCTAAAGCGCCTTTCCCGTCGATTGGGTTTCCAAGGGTGTCTACCACACGACCCACAATACCTTCTCCAACTTTGATGGAAGCAATAGTGTCCGTACGTTTTACCGTATCCCCTTCTTTAATTCCTTTAGAGGGGCCCAACAATACTACCCCTACATTATCTTCTTCTAGGTTCAAAACCATTCCTTCTAAACCTGAGTCAAAACGAACCAATTCGCCATATTGAGCGTTAGATAGTCCGTAAACACGTGCGATACCGTCTCCAACTTCAAGTACGGTTCCTACTTCGTCTAAAGAAGCAGAAGTATCTATTCCTGCAAGTTGGTCTTTTAAAATTGCTGAAACTTCAGCGGGTTTGATTGCTGCCATATCGTTTTATTTATGCGCTATAATTTTTTTGTGTCAATTCTCTTTCAAGTTGCTCCAACTGGTGAGCTACGCTGGCGTTGTATTGCAAATCGCCTATGCGTAAAATAAAGCCTCCTATAATGGAAGGGTCTATACTGTTCTGTAATGAAATTTCTGCCGAAGATAATTCTTTGGCTTTGGCCAAAACTACTTTTTCCAAAGCAGGGCTAAGCGCAACAGCTGTAGTAACCGTAGCCGTTTCTTTTCCTTGATGCTTTTGTAACAACTGCAAAAAGGAGGCGGCTACTTGGTCCAATAAATCTATACGATTGTTGCGCGATAATAAATCCATCAACTGAACGCTTAACGGTTGCAGTGAAGTAAAGATTTTCTCTAAGCTCGCTTTTTTAGTGCTATTGGGAACCACCGGATTTTCCAGGAAAACAACAAGTTCGTTGTTCTCTGCAAAAACATCAACTATGCTTTGCATATCCTTGGCAAGATCCGCTTCTTTTTTCCCTTCTATAGCGGTACTCAAAACGGCTTTGGCGTATCGTAATGCTGCGCGCGTATTTTTCATCGCTTATTTAATCTCTATATCATTCACTAGTTTTTCTACTAGTGCTTGTTGTTTCTTTTCGTCGGCCAATTCGCCTTGTAAAACCTTTTGTGCAATCTCTACAGAGAGGGTGGCTACTTGGTTTTTAATTTCGTTAATGGCTGCGTTTTTTTCTTGTTCAATAGAAGCTTGTGCTGCTGAAGCTATTTTATCTGCTTCTACTTGTGCGGCCTCTTTAGCATCGTTGATCATTTGCGTGCTGGTCTTTTTAGCTTCCGCAATTAAAGCTTCTCGTTCGGCTCTAGCTTCTTTAAGAATACGTTTGTTATCTGCTTGAACCGCCTCCATATCAGCTTTGGCTTTTTCGGCAGAGTCTAGCGCATCTTTGATGGTGTTCTCCCGTTCTTCAACCGCGCTTAAAATGGGTTTCCAAGCAAATTTGGCCAATAAGAACAACAGCCCTACAAAAAGGAGCGTTTGCCAAACAAAAAGGCCAAATGAAAATTCTTCGATTAATTTTTCCATGTTTCTTTTTTAAATTCAATTGAGAAAATAAAGCTGCCGCCAACCGCGTGCAGCTTTATTTCTAAATGATTCAGTTATACTGCAAATAATGCCGCAAAACCAATTCCTTCAATCAAAGCAGCAGCGATCAACATTGCTGTTTGAATTTTTCCGTAAGCTTCAGGCTGACGAGCAATTGCGTCCATAGCAGATCCACCGATACGGCCGATCCCCATTCCAACACCAATTACAATTATACCTGCACCTACCATTACTGGAATTTCCATAGTATTTGATTTAAATTAAACAATCATTTTCAATACTCATTTTGAGTAATGTGGGTTTAATGATGTTCGTGTTCTTCGGAAGCAAATCCGAAATATAACGCGGACAACATTGTAAATATATACGCTTGCAATAATGCAACTAAAATTTCAATCATAGAGATGGCAAAAGCCAAACCAAAGGACAAGGGGCTTCCTATCCAACTTTTAAAAATAAACATCAACCCGATCAGGCTCATCAATACAATATGCCCTGCTTGCATGTTGGCATACAAACGAATTAAAAGGGAGAAGGGTTTTACGAAAATCCCCAAGACCTCAATCGGAATCAAGATGATGTACAGAGGAATCTTTGCAAACCACGGCATTGAACTTCCCAGAGGATCAAAAATATGCAACCAATAATCTTTGGTTCCCGTTAGGTTTGTTATCAAAAAGGTCAACAAGGCTAGGCCAAAGGTTACTGCAATGTTTCCGGTGACGTTTACGCCTAGTGGAGTCATCCCCAAAAGGTTGAGGAACCAAATGAAAAAGAAAACCGTAAGTAAAAAGTTCATGTACTTTTTGTATTTCTTTTCTCCAATATTGGGTCGTGCAATGTCGTCGCGGATGTAAATGATGATGGGCTCAAAAAATCTTCCTGCACCCGCAGCAAGACCCCCATTTTTTGCATAAGAATCGGCAAGACTTTTAAACAAGAAAAACATAATAGCAAACACAATCAGCATGCTCACTACACTTTTCGTTATTGAAAAATCTAAGGGTTTTACATTGGTAGGATGATGCGCTTCATCGTATGTAATGGTTCCTTGGGCGTCTGTTCTGTAGATTTTATTGTGGTAAAGGGCGTAGTAATTTCCGTCTACCTCGGCTACAGTTTCGCCATGATGAAATTTTGATGAAGAAAAAACCTTAAGTCCATTGTCCCACAAAATCACAGGCAGGGGCGCCCCTATGTACACATGCTCTCCTTTCTCGTTGGTGTAAGAAAACAAACTAAAGTCATAAGAGTCTTGCAGGTGATGGGCAATGTATTCTTTGATTTCGGTTTTTAGGTCTCCTCCTCCGCTGTTTTCTTCTTTAGTGTTCGCAAAGGCTTGACTAGAAAACAAAAGGCTTATAATCAGGACGCTTTTAAGAGCGTTTTTCAAAAAAATCATTCTGCGCTTCATTCGAATAAAATTCGCTTGCAAAGGTAGTGCTTTCGATAAATAAACGGTCCTTATTTTTAAATTTTATTCAATTTGGAAACCAAAATATAGGTTTCCATAATCAAGGCTAAAAAATAAGGCAGCAAGAAGCTAATCTTTTCGGTATTTTCTATCTGATTGTCTTCCATAAAAACAGGCCAAGACAATAGATAAAACAAAGCGAATTTTAATGCACTCGTCAGTAGATATAGAAACCCTATATAATGACTTGTCTTTTCGAAATAATACAAAAGAAGCCCCAAAACAAAGGCCGCAAAAAGATAAAATCCTACATAGAGGGAAACAAAAAGGCTAAAGTTGTGTTTTGGGAAATATATTTTATACCCATAAAAATGTGCAGCCCCTATGATAAAATAAAGGATACTGCAGATAATGATTTGACGGAGGGTGTTATTCTTCAAATTTTTTGCTTTGCTTTTGTATGATGTATAGACTGGCAATTAGCGCCAAAACACAGAATAAAAGCGTCCAAATTTTTGTTTCGTTCGCTTGTTTATCATCAAGTTTTTGTCCAAAAAAAACAGCCAAATAGAACAAGAGGCCTATTTGACTGCTAAGGGATACAAAAACGAGCCAAGATTTAGGCTGTTTTTTCACGTTTTCCGTTAATAGATTTGATGTCTGCCGCTGATTTCATCGTACACTTGGCATTGAACATGGCTCCAGATTCTACGATGAGCTTTCCTATGGTAACCTCGCCTTCTATTGTACTGGTGGATTTTAAGGAAAGGGTTTCTTTGACCTCAATTTTTCCTGTCAGGCGTCCTTCAATGTCGGCAAAAGTACATTGTACGGTTCCGTTGATGAGTCCTTCTTTTCCAATCACAACTTTTCCTGTGGTCACGATGGTTCCCTCTAGGGTTCCGTCTATTCGAAAATCTGCTTCAGAATTTATTTCTCCTGTAATTTTTGTGCTTTTTTCTATACGGTTGGGTTGTCCAAAAGATTCGTTGTTTTTCATGATTGTTGTATTATTTATTTTCCCAGCTTTTATACCGCTGGATTTTTTCGTACTCTGTCGACAAAACTACAAAATTATTTTGCATCAATTCAAAATAAGGGTGTTTATCCCATTGGCTTATAAACTGTTGCCTATCGGGTTGGTCGCCAAAGGTATGAAGGACCAAAAATTGTTGACTCCGATTGTATACATCTACCGATACTTTCCATTGGGTATTTTCGGCAATGGTTTCGCGGACTAGGCTTAAAAAATCTTCCGGAATCGGCTCGGTTTTGGGAAAGACAATTACCCATTTAAAGTTTAAAAAAACGCGCTGGCCATCCTCATATTTGTTCTTTGCCTGCTGATCCCACTGGGCTATTGTCGTTTTTGCGGCTTCGGCTTCTGCGGCATTGGGATAATCTTCTATTAGCTTTAACAAGGCCTTGCGTCCCTCGGCTTCACCATCTAAGCGTGCCAAAGCAAGCGACATTAAGTAAGTCAACTTAGATGCTAAAGGAGTACCTGCAAAGACAATTTTCAAATTTTCCCCTTCATCTAATACCTTTTCATAAGCTTGTGTTTTAAACGCGTCTAAAAGCTTTTCATACAGTTCTTCTGGACTTTGATTTTCATCCAACTGATAACTGTCGGGTTGGCTT
>WTJB01000088.1 GCA_011526335.1 Candidatus Arcticimaribacter sp. | reverse complement strand
AGTTTATAGATTTACCCTTATCTTTAAAATTTGTATTTACTTTATTATTGATTGTTTCTTCTTTTCAAGTAGCCGCACAAGAAGAAAGTTTTGACCCAGAAGTAGTTGACACCTTAGACAGCAAAGTCAAGCGAGTTTCTTTGGGTGTAAAAGTCGGTATCCCAAATATTGCGGGTGTATCCGTAGAAGGTGTAACTCCACTATTGGATAATCGTATTGCCCCCTATTTCGATTATAGCGGATTTACCGTAAACCCAGACGAAAGTGAAGTTTCTTTATCTTACAATGAGTTTGGGGCCAATATATATTTTGGCAACAAAGGAAAAGGGGTCTATGCAGGTATTGGTTTCGGAAATCTAGAAACGGATATTGCCTTTGAATCGCAAGAAACAGAAGATGGTAATACCGGTACTTTTAGAGGAGAAATTACAAATAGCTTGAAATCCACCAACCTAAAGATTGGGGTAAAAACAGGTGGACGTATTTATTTTCGTCTAGAATTGGGTTACGGTATCGCTGATGTCCCGACAGGATTTGATGTAGACGGTACATTTACCTATACTTTAAATGGACAACAAATCACCGAACAATCTACACAAACAGAGGATTTCCCTGCCATACCAGGTGTAGGAGACGGTGGAATCCTAATTGGTAATTTTGGGTTCGGAATTTCTTTCTAAATCCCCTACTTACTTTATAAAAAAAAGGATCACAACTGTGATCCTTTTTTTATGGAAATATTTTGTTGCTTAGTCGTTATATATCCAATTCTACCCTAGCCCTTAGGCTATCCATTTTCTTCTTAAAATACCGCATTTGCTCTTGGGTACCATAACGTTTAATGATTTGCACAAAATCTTTAAATAAGGCATGAATAGGGGCAACCTCACCTTTAAAGGGTTTAAGCTGGATTAAAAAACTACTGATGAAATTCTTCCAAACCAAACTGGAATATTCTGAATGTGTCAAAATCTCTTGGCATGTCTTTGTAAAAAAACAATAACCTCTAGTATGTGTTTTAAAGACAAAATGCCCTACCGCTGCTGTAAGGTAGGTTTCAATACTTTTCAGTAAGGCTTCCTCACAAAAAATTTCAGGCAGAAAAATAAAAACCCCAGTTTGTGCATTGAAAACAAAAGGTTGAACATGTGTTTTCTCATAGATAAAAGCTTTGAGATTACACTCTGCCTGTCGCTTTAAAAGCAGTCCACCAAAAGCCGTTTCGGGTAATGCCGCACAAATACAAATCATAATTAAAAAATAATAAGGAAGTCGAAAGGACTTCCTTACTGTGTTAATTCAAATCAAATCGGTCGGCGTTCATTACCTTATTCCAAGCTTGAATAAAGTCTTTGACAAACTTTTCATTGTTGTCATTTTGGGCATACACCTCAACTATAGCTCTAAGTTCAGAGTTTGACCCAAAAACAAGGTCAGTTCGGGAGGCGGTTCTTAACTGTTCTCCCGTCACTCGGTCAGATGCTCGGTAGCTATTATAGCCTGTAGATTCCCATTTAACTTCCATAGACAGAAGGGTTTTGAACCAATCATTGCTTAAGGTAGTGTTGGTCCAACACCCCTCGCCAGAAGACGATACGCCCATAGCCCTCATTCCCCCAACCAATAATGTCATTTCTACGGGAGTTAATCCTAAAAGCTGAGCCTTGTCAAGCATAATTTCTTCAGGACTTACGGCAAACTCTTTTTCAGCATAATTTCTAAATCCACAGGCGCGTGGTTTCAATAGATCAAAAGAGGCTACATCCGTTTGTTCTTGGGTTGCGTCACCTCTTCCTGTTGTAGTAGGTACTTTTACTCCTGAAGCTTTTTCAATACCCACAGCACCTCCCAATACAATAACATCTGCAATACTCACGTCGTGATTTTCTGCTATGCCCTCATATACGGCCAATATACGATCAAGTTCCTTGGGCTTGTTTACTTCCCAATCTTTTTGGGGTGCAAGGCGTATTCTTGCCCCATTGGCTCCTCCTCTATTGTCCGATCCACGAAAGCTACTGGCACTCGCCCAGGCAGTTTCTACCAATTGTGGAACGGTTAAACCTGATTTTGATAAAGCTTCACGCACAGCAGCTTCTACATTATCCGGCATCACCTTCCCTTTAGGCGTTGGGTCTTGCCATACATAATCGACATCTTTATAATCGCCAGCGATATAGTTTGTCTTTGGTCCCATATCTCTATGCAACAATTTGAACCACGCTTTGGCAAAGGCTTCCCCAAAAACTTCTGGGTTAGCATGAAAATGCTCGCATATTTCTCTGTAGATAGGATCTATTTTTAATGACATATCTGCTGTGGTCATCATAGGAAGAACTTTCTCATTACTCCCATCAACCTGAGGGACCATATCCTCTTCGCTGCAATTCACCGGATGCCATTGCCAGGCTCCGGCAGGGCTTTTTTTACATTCCCATTCATACTTCATAAGCAAATCTAGGTAGCCCATATCCCACTGGGTAGGATTGGTTGTCCAAGGGCCTTCAATACCACTAGTAATGGTGTCTACCCCTTTCCCTGTAGCGTGGCTACTTATCCATCCAAGTCCCATATTTTCCATAGCGGCTCCTTCGGGTTCTGTGCCTACTAAAGCAGCATCTCCTGCACCATGTGCCTTACCAAAAGTATGTCCGCCAGCAACCAAAGCAACGGTCTCTTCATCATTCATGGCCATGCGTTTAAATGTCTCACGAACGTCTTGTGCTGATAATGCGGGATCTGGTTGTCCATTAGGCCCTTCTGGGTTTACGTAAATCAACCCCATTTGGACAGCAGCGAGAGGGTTTTCTAATGACTGTCTTGTATTTCCATAACGGTTATCCCCTAGCCATTCATCCTCAGCACCCCAGTAAATGTCTTTTTCGGGATGCCATATATCTTCTCTTCCTAGGACAGTGCCATGATTAGGTCCTCCCATATCTTCGATGGCAACATTTCCTGCTAAGACCAACAAATCTGCCCAAGACAGCTTGTTTCCATATTTTTCTTTGATTGGCCATAACAGTCTTCGCGCTTTGTCTAGGTTACCATTATCAGGCCAAGAGTTTAAAGGAGCAAAACGTTGGGCTCCAGTTGCAGCACCTCCTCTTCCATCCCCTGTTCTATAGGTTCCTGCGGCATGCCACGTCATACGGATAAAGAAAGGTCCATAATGACCATAATCTGCAGGCCACCAATCTTGACTGTTTGTTAAAACTTTTTTAAGATCGTTTTTCAGAGCGGCTAAATCAAGTCGTTTTACCTCTTCTTTATACGAGACATCTAACATTGGATTACTCTTTACATCATGCTGTCGCAAAATGTCAAGGTTCAGATGGTTTGGCCACCAATCCTTATTCTGAGTACCTAGATTTGGCTGGGTTGTTGCTCCGTGAAACGGACATTTACTTGCTTTCATTTCTATTTGGTTTTTCAATAAAATTGACGATAATTTGTGATATTATCAATTTAAACCAATAAAAAATTACTATCCAACAATAAATGGACTTTATTTTGCCATATTCACAAAAGCGCTCTGGCGCATTTATTCTTGAATGTCCTCGTAGGATAAGTTTCTCTGATGATCTTACCGATGATGCTAAAAATATAAAAGTAGCATTAAGCCATAGATTCTAGTGTTTAACCTCTAGAGCGTAGAAACGGACTTTAGAAAAAGAACCCTCGTCTCTGGATTGAAAGTAATTCCCTGCTTTAAAATAATTTTCAAAGATGCCCCATTTTTCCATATGAATACCTTCATATACTTTATAATCTGTACCATTCAAAATAATGGTCATCTTCCCTTTTTTGATCTTGACTTCTAATGTAAAAGCATTAAAATCTACCCGCTGTTCAAAATTATAGCCTTCGTCATTGGCCCACGCATCTTCATGAAGAATTTCTTCATCGGTAGCCTTTAGATTTTTAAGCAGTTTTGTTTTGATACGTATTTTGCCATTGTCCCAATATATCTTTAAAATAGGCGGAGCATTGTTGTCTTTTTGCCCTATTAGATCGCGCTGAGCATTGGTCAACCTCCCGTGTATTTGCATGATTATTGTTCTGTGATATTTCCCATTATCATCTTTAGAACTGGCTTCCATAGCTATTCTTCCTTTCATATACGCACCGTCTTCAAACTTCCAATTCACATTATTATCCCCAGGCACCATTTGTTCTCTAAGCTCGCTTCTACTAAATTTTGTATTTGCCGTTGTAGAATTTGTAGGCATGGCATGAAAAACAATTGCTCCTTTTCTATCGTCTAAATACATATAGGGTTTTGCGATTTCATTTTCATGATAATTTAAAATCTCAGGCGGTTCAATTTCGTAAGGCTTTCCTTTCTCGTTGGTTATCGGAAGGGTTACTTTCCAATGACTTAAATCAATTTTTGGAAGGCGAACTTTACGTTTACGTTTTTTGCTTTTTTGTTCTTTTTTAACTTTTTCGTTGGGTTCGGAGTTTTGCGCTCTCAATTCTCCAGACAAAAAACTTAAAGAGAGAAAGAGGTAAAGGAAAGGTCTTAAGTTGCGCATAAAAAAATTTCTCTTAATATAGTGAGATTTCTTTTCTTTATCCTGGTGTTATTTAAGTAAAAATTATCCTTAGGCGATCTTGCTGTTTATACCAAAATAAAGGATTGTAATGGAAATACTGATTTGTTTTTATTTAAAGTATTTACTCAAATCATTCAAAATTCGAGATTCTTTTTTCGATTAACCATTGATCTCCATCAAAAATGTAAGTGTCGGTATAGTTTACATTCCACTCCAATTGTGTTTCGCTATTGATAAGAGTAACTTTGCATGATCCATAACCTGTTGCAGTATTCCCATTAATTTCCACCCGGTGTTCTCCGTTTTTATGTTCAACCGTTTCAAATTGATTTAAAAAGCTTGAAAAGGCAGTTTCAATTTCCTCCTGCCCAGTTAAGACCGAATTTCGTTGTCCATTGCGATAGCTTTCTACCACCGCATTCGAGGCAAATAATTCCATTTGAGCTTTTACGTCTTTTTTATCGGCCAAGGCGGCAAATTCATCAAACAATGATCTTAACAAGGAGGCGGAATATTCATCCGCCGTTAAAGGCCGGTCCCATTGTGTGGGAGAGGGAGAGTATAGGGCTAAGTAACTCACCGAAGCGTTGGCTGTAGAAGAATGCCAATGCAGGGTATTGGGGGAGCAATTTATTATATCCCCGGCTTGCATCGGCTGGATAGGCTTTCCCTTCTCTTGGTAATGTCCAAGCCCGCTTAAAACGATAAGCTGCTGTCCTTCTTTGTGGCTGTGCCAGTTTAACTTTGCTCCTGCTTCAAAAGTAGCCAATACTACATTATGGTCAAATAATGCATTGGCTTGTCCTAAAAAGTTGAGCCAGGCTTTTCCCTCATGATGCTGATTTGGCGCCAGCATCCCCTTGGGTATGCCTTGCTGTTGTGATTTTATAAATCCACCGGCAAGGAGGAAGAGTAAAAAATAATGTTTCATGCTTATCCTATTTAAT
>WTJB01000233.1 GCA_011526335.1 Candidatus Arcticimaribacter sp. | reverse complement strand
ATTTAATTCTATTTGTTTTTAAATTTATTCTTTAATGCGTTCTAAATAACTTCCTTTTTCCGAGTCTACTTTAATTTTATCCCCTTCATTAATAAATAACGGAACGTTGATACGCGCTCCAGTTTCAACAGTAGCGGGTTTTGTGGCATTGGTTGCCGTATTCCCTTTTACTCCAGGCTCTGTATGGGTAACTTCTAAAATAACACTCGCCGGCATGTCAACCGATAAGGGCATACCGTCTTCGGTATTTATAGAGATGGTAACAATCTCCCCTTCTTTCATCAGGCCGGGGTTATCAAGTATATTTTCTTCCAGACTGATCTGCTCATAGTCCTCCGTATTCATAAAATGATAACTTTCGCCTTCTTTGTACAAGAATTGATATTTACGTGTTTCAACACGGATATCTTCTATTTTATGCCCAGCAGAAAAAGTGTTGTCAATGACTTTGCCCGTTGTTAGGCTTTTTAGCTTTGTACGAACAAAGGCAGGTCCTTTCCCCGGTTTTACATGAAGAAATTCAACGATTTTGAAAATATCATTGTTGTATTTGATACAGAGTCCTTTTTTGATGTCTGATGTTGATGCCATGAATTATTTAGTTTTTACGAAAGTACCCTTTCATGATACCTCGATGTGAATTTTTGATGAATTGAATAATTTCGTCTCGTTCGGGGCTTACTTCCATTTCCGCTTCGAGGATGTCGACGGCCTGAGAATTGTTGTAATTCTTTTGATAGAGGATTCTATAAATAGCCTGTATTTCTCGAATTTTATAGGTTTCAAAGCCTCTTCTCCTCAGTCCAACCGAATTGACTCCAACATAAGAAAGAGGCTCACGTGCTGCTTTTACATAAGGCGGTACATCTTTTCTAACCAATGAACCCCCGGTAATAAACGCGTGATCACCAATGGTACAAAACTGGTGTACGGCAGTCATCCCAGCTAAAATCACATGATTTCCTACCGTAATATGTCCTGCTAAAGTGCTATTGTTAGAAAAGATACAATGGTCCCCAACACGGCAATCGTGTGCAATATGCGAGTAAGCCATGATAAGGCAATTGCTGCCTACTGAGGTTTTTTGACGATCGAGTGTTCCTCTATTGATGGTCACACATTCACGAATGGTGGTGTTGTCACCAATTTCAGTGAGTGTTTCCTCGCCAGCGTATTTAAGGTCTTGTGGGGGTGCCGAAATGACAGCACCAGGAAAAATATTACAGTTTTTACCTATTCGAGCACCTTCCATGATGGTTACATTTGAACCGATCCAGGTCCCTTCGCCTATAATAACGTTGTTATTGATGGTCGTAAAGGGCTCTATGACTACATTCTTGGCGATTTTTGCTCCAGGATGTACGTATGCTAGTGGTTGGTTCATATTTTTTCTTTCCTTACAATTTGAGCCATTAACTCTCCCTCCGTGGTAATCTTACCATTGGCAAAAGTGTAGCCTTTCATATGACATATGCCTCTACGAATAGGCGTCATGAGCTCTAATTTAAATATAAGTGTATCGCCAGGATGTACTGGATTTTTAAACTTGACATTGTCGATTTTCATGAATAAGGTAAGGTAGTTCTCTGGGTCAGGAACGGTATTGAGCACCAACACCCCACCTACTTGCGCCATGGCTTCAACTTGTAAAACACCTGGCATTACAGGAGCTCCGGGGAAATGACCCACGAAAAAAGGTTCATTCATGGTCACGTTTTTTAACCCGATTACATGACTGTCGGACAATTCAAATATTTTGTCAACCAACAAAAACGGTGGACGATGTGGCAGCATGTTCATGATGTCATTAACATTCATCAGGGGTTTGCTGTTTAAATCAATATCGGGGACGTTTAAACGCTCACCTTGTTTAATGATTTTGGATAATTTTTTCGCAAAGTCCACATTAATTCTGTGTCCTGGCTTATTGGCGATTACCCTTCCGCGAATTCTTCTTCCGACCAATGCCAAATCTCCAATGACATCCAAAAGTTTATGACGTGCAGCTTCATTGGGATAATGAAGTGATAAATTGTCTAAAATTCCATTGGGTTGTACAGAGATCTCATCTTTATTAAATGCTTTTTTCAATCGATCCATAGTCTCCTCAGACAAGGGTTTGTCTACATATACTATGGCGTTATTAAGATCGCCTCCTTTGATAAGACCGTGTTCTAAAAGCATTTCAAGCTCATGAAGAAAACTAAAGGTACGTGCCGAAGAAATCTCATTTTCGTATTCATCTAGGCTTTCTAGGGTAGCATTTTGGGTACCCAGTACTTTGGTGCCAAAATCTACCATGGTTGTAATCTGATAAGAATCCGAAGGAATAACCGTCATTTCACTCCCCGTTTCTTCATCTTTAAAATGAATTACTTCCTTAACCACGTATTCTTTGCAGGCTTCTTCCTGTTCTTTTTTTCCTACAGACTTTAAAGCTTGTAAAAAGAATTTTGAAGAACCATCCATAATGGGAGGTTCAGGAGAATCAATCTCAATAATACAATTGTCAATTTCGTAGCCCACCAAAGCAGAAAGCACATGCTCACAGGTGTGTATTTTCACACCATTTTTCTCCAGATTGGTTCCTCTTTGGGTATCGGTTACGTATTGAACATCGGCTTCAATTATCGGTTGATCTTCTAAGTCTATACGCTTAAAAACAAAGCCTGTATTGGGTTCTGCAGGCTTGAAGGTCATCGAAACTTGTGCTCCAGTGTGCAAACCAACTCCCGTTAGTTGAACTTCTTTTTGTATGGTGTTTTGATTTTTAGGAGTGTACATTGTTGAATTCTTTTTCTATTGCTTCAATACGTTTTACCAAAGCGGGGAAACGCTTGAAATAAATAAAAGATTTTAAATAGTTTTTATAATCAATTCCTGGAGTCCCGTAAATGGTGGCTCCTGAATCGATATTGCTTGTGATACCGGACTGCCCTTGAACGCTTACGTTATCGCCGATCTTTAAATGACCAATGATCCCGACTTGTCCTCCTATGATACAGTTTTTTCCAATTTTAGAGGAACCTGCAATCCCACTCTGAGCTGCAATTACTGTATTCTCTCCTACTTCTACATTATGGGCAATTTGAATGTGATTGTCTAGCTTTACTCCCTTACGAATAATGGTTGAACCCAAAGTGGCTCTATCCAAAGTAGAGTTGGCCCCAATATCTACGGCATCTTCAATGACTAAATTCCCGGTTTGCGGGATTTTGTCATAACTGCCGCTTTTATTGGGCGCAAAACCAAAACCTTCTGACCCTAAAACGCAACCGCTATCAATATAGCAGGATGCGCCTATTTTGGTATCGGCATGAATGACGCAGTTGGACTGTATAACACTTCCCTCCCCTATGGTTACATTGTCTTCTATAACAACATGGTGATGGATTTTTACATTTTTACCAAGGGTTACATTGTTTCCAATGATGGTATATTCTCCTAGGAATACGGTAGCATCAAATTCCTGATTTTCGGGATAAATTGCTGTTTTAGAAATACCCGAAATCTTCCCTTTTTGCTGGTTGTAAAAAGTGAGGAGTTTTGTAAAGGCTTGGTAAGCATCTGGAACTTTTATTAGGGTAGCCGAAACCTCATTATTGGGTTCAAAGTCGTTATTGACAATGACAATAGAGGCTTTGGTAGTATAGATGTAAGGCGTGTACTTGGGGTTGGCAAGAAAAGTTAGCGAGCCTAAAGTTCCTTCTTCAATTTTTGAAAGGCGATTAACTTCTACTGAAGAATCCCCTTCTATGGTACCTTCCAAAAGTTGAGCAATTTGTGGAGCCGAAAATTTCATTAGGGCAAAAGTACAAAATTTAAAGGACTAATTTATTTTAGGATAGCATAGATAATATTTGGTTTCCACTTTTGAAAACAATTGTCCGTCAAAGAGATCAGAGAGGTTTTGAAGGTTTACAATTTCTCCTCGTTTTCGTTGAATGCGAATGATTTTGTTTTCAGGAACATAGGCCTGATTGGTTATCGTACCTTGAAAGACAAGATATCGATGTAATTCCTCCGGAAAATTGGCACGCAATGAGGCTCTTTTTTCGGCTATAACATCCTTCTCAATTGGATGAGCACTCATGATAATCTTTAACAATTTTCGGTGCAAAAGCGCTTTAGACAAATAGCTCAGCACAGTGTCTTCATTGTATTGCCAAGATTTTATGGCCGAAAGTATATCAATATCGTCAAGTTGAGTGAAGTCAGTTAAAAGCGTATCGCTTTCTACAAAATCTTCTTTTTGTAAAAACTTTAAAAGCACAGGAGAGCCTTCAAGTGCTACTCCGGCCACCGATAAATTTCTTGCGTGTTGTAACGTCTTTTCCAATAAAAGTTCGGCTACCAAACTGGTTTTATGCAAATAAACTTGCCAATACATCAAACGACGGGCCATCAAAAACTTTTCTACAGAATGCAAACCTTTTTCGTTGATGACCAATTCGTCATCAATTACGGTAATCATACACAAAATCCGCTCAGCATTGATATTGCCTTCTGTTGCGCCTGTATAAAAACTATCCCGGCGCAGGTAGTCCATCCGGTCAACATCAATTTGACCCGAAACCAGTTGATGCATGAATTTGCGCGAATAAGTATTCTTAAAAATAGAAATGGCCAAGGAGAGTTTTCCTTTGAATTCGGTATTCAAGGCTTCCATAAAACGCAACGAAAGGTCTTCGTGATTTACCCCCAGAACAATACTCTTTTCCATCGCATGAGAAAAAGGACCATGACCGATATCGTGCAGTAAAATGGCAATTTTTAAAGCTTCACCCTCCTCTACAGAGATGGGAACCCCTTTTTTTCTGAGACTTTCAACCGCTTTTCCCATCAAATGCATTGCTCCTAAGCCATGCTCAAATCTAGAATGCCTCGCCCCTGGATAGACCAAAGAAGACAATCCCATTTGCGATATTCTTCGAAGCCTTTGGAAATAGGGATGTTGAATTAAATCAAAAATTAAGGGAGAATCAATGTCAATAAATCCGTAAATTGGATCATTGAAAACTGTTGTATTTTTTGAAGTCAAACCTTAATTTTTTTCAAATATAATGAATATGCCGCCAATCCAAATCTTATGGGTAGATGATGAAATAGAATTATTGAAACCCCACATCTTATTTTTAGAAACAAAAGGTTTTGTCACGACTCCCTGCAATGGCGGTCAAGAAGCCCTAGAGTTGATAAAACAAAACAATTATGAGGTTGTACTTCTGGATGAAAATATGCCTGGACTGGACGGGCTAGAAACACTAGCTTTAATCAAAGAATACGCGCCTAACCTTCCGGTGGTAATGATTACCAAAAATGAGGAAGAGGACATTATGGACGATGCGATTGGGGCTAAAATAGCCGACTATTTGATCAAACCGGTAAACCCAAAACAGGTATTGCTTTCCCTTAAAAAAATCATCCAACACGGCGATTTGATCTCTGAAAAAACCACCCTAAACTATCAAAAGGAATTTCAGAAGATAAGCTTAGAACTCCTCTCGCTCTCCAATGCC
>WTJB01000229.1 GCA_011526335.1 Candidatus Arcticimaribacter sp. | reverse complement strand
CTCCAAATTTATCAATACGCTTACGCAATACTTCAAAAGCAGAAATAATGGATTCATCTATTTTTCGACGAATGATGGGACGAACTTGTTCATCCGTCATCTCGAAGTTGATTTGCTCACTGAGGGTACGGTTCGCAAAAATATCAGGATCCGATAATTTACTGGTTCCTTTTACCTGATCAAAAGCTTCAAAGAAAGACTCTACATAGGGAGCATCCGATTGTTTTTGAAGAACATCGGCCTGATCTAACGCCTGATTAAAAACAGGGTTTTTGGTATAATCCGATAATCCTTTTAGGATATCCTTTACAGAAATTTGTAAAATGACATTGATCCCTCCTTTAAGGTCGAGACCTTTGTTGAGTTCTTTGGCTTTTGCACTGTTGTAAGTGGTAAAAGCAAATTGTGTTTTTCCTCCGATAGAATCAAGGTATTCTGTCTCTGCTTTGTCGCGCAATGCGATAAAATCAGGCTGATCTTCAGCAATTTTTGCCTCAGCAAAAGCTTTGGCTTTAGATTCTACATTACTGGCTATGAATGAGAAGGAAAGTTGATAAATACTCACTATACCAAAAAGGATGGCAAAGAGTTTTATAAGTCCGTTATTTTGCATTGTAATACAGTTAAGCGTGTTAAAGGCTCGCAAATATAAAATTTACCCTGTCATTAAGCAACTTTTATAGTGTATTAAGCCGAAAAACCGCCAAGAATGGCGGTTTTCTTTTTTTCGAATTATTTTAAGACGTCTTTCAGAGCTTCGTTCATGGCACGAACGGCCGCTGCACTCTTTTGGAACTTTTCTTGTTCTTGCGCATCTAAGTGGACATCTACGATGTTTTCTACACCATTTTTTCCAATGATACAGGGAACTCCAATACAAATGTCTTCTTGCCCATATTCTCCTTGAAGCATAACAGAACAAGGAATCATACGTTTTTGGTCATTGATGATACTATCGACAAGATAGGCCACCGAAGCACCGGGTGCGTACCAGGCAGAGGTTCCAAGCAATTTGGTTAGGGTTGCTCCTCCTACCATTGTCGCTGCAGCAACTTCTTCGAGTTTTTCTGCCGAGAGGTGTTGGCTTACAGGCGTACCGTTATAGCTTGCCAAACGGGTTAAAGGAATCATGGTCGTGTCTCCATGTCCCCCGATAACCATTCCCTGAATATCGTTTGCAGGTTTGTCGAGCGCTTTTGATAAATAGGTTTTAAAACGAGAACTGTCTAGCGCACCGCCCATACCTATGATGCGGTTTTTTGGTAAACCGGTGGCTTTTAAGGCCAAATAAGTCATGGTATCCATAGGATTTGAAACGACTACGATAATTGCCTCAGGAGAGTGGGCTAAAATGCTTTCTGCTACAGATTGTACAATCCCAGCATTTATTCCGATTAGTTCCTCTCTTGTCATTCCGGGTTTACGTGGAATCCCAGAGGTAATCACCACTACATCACTTCCAGCAGTAGCGCTGTAGTCATTTGTTACTCCCGTAATTCGAGTATTGAATCCTAAGGTTGTGGCTGTTTGGGTAAGATCTAATGCTTTCCCTTCAGCAAATCCTTCTTTGATATCCAATAAAACTACTTCGCTAGCAATTCGTTTAATCGCAATGTATTCTGCGCATGAAGCGCCTACGTTTCCTGCACCTACAACAGTTACTTTCATTTGTGTTTAATTATATGATTATTTAGTCCTTAAGCGTCTATGTTAGCATAGATCGCATTTTTTTCGATAAATTCACGTCGTGGAGGAACCTCATCCCCCATCAGCATAGAGAAAATACGATCGGCCTCACTACCGCTATCGATAGTAACCTGACGTAAGGTTCTGAATTCTGGATTCATGGTCGTATCCCATAATTGCTCCGCATTCATTTCTCCTAAACCTTTATAACGTTGAATGGAGGCACCTTGTCCAAATTCCATCATCAAGCTATCGCGCTGATCGTCGTTCCACGCATACGATTTTTTAGCTCCTTTTTTCACCAAATATAACGGTGGAGTGGCTATGTAAACATAACCTGACTCAATAAGTTCCCGCATATAACGGAAAAAGAAAGTAAGAATCAGTGTAGAAATATGGCTTCCGTCCACATCCGCATCACACATGATGACTACTTTATGGTAACGCAATTTCTCCAGGTTCAGCGCTTTAGCGTCTTCTTCTGTTCCGATCGTTACCCCTAGGGCTGTATAAATATTACGGATTTCTTCATTTTCAAAAACCTTGTGCTGCATGGCTTTTTCCACATTGAGGATTTTCCCTCTTAGGGGTAAGATCGCTTGAAAATTACGATCTCGGCCTTGCTTGGCGGTCCCTCCTGCAGAGTCTCCCTCCACCAAGAAGACTTCGCACTGTTCTGGATCTTGCTCAGAACAATCGGAAAGCTTTCCGGGAAGTCCTCCTCCGCTCATGACTGTTTTTCGCTGGACCATTTCACGCGCTTTTCTGGCTGCGTGTCTTGCTTGTGCCGCTAAGATGACTTTTTGAACAATGGTTTTAGCATCATTAGGATTTTCTTCCAAATAGTTCTCTAGCATTTCTGAAACTGCCTGAGAAACAGCAGAAGTAACTTCACGGTTTCCTAATTTCGTTTTGGTCTGCCCTTCAAACTGAGGTTCGGCTACTTTTACCGAAACAATGGCCGTAAGCCCTTCACGAAAATCATCCCCGCTAATTTCAAATTTCAACTTGTCCAATAAGCCCGAATTATCGGCGTATTTTTTAAGGGTAGACGTAAGTCCTCTTCGGAAACCGGATAAATGTGTTCCCCCCTCGTGGGTGTTGATGTTATTGACGTAGGAGTGTAAATTTTCAGAAAAAGAGGTGTTGTATATCATGGCAACCTCAACAGGAATTCCATTTTTTTCGCCTTCAATGGAGATCACATCTTTTATGATCGCTTCTCTTGTTTCATCCAAGAAGGTGATAAACTCTTTGAGTCCCTCTTGAGAATGAAACACATCTGAGATAAACGCTCCTTTTTCGTCTTTGTTCCGTTTGTCGGTAATGGTTATGGTAATGCCCTTGTTGAGGTAAGCCAATTCGCGCATACGGTTGGCAAGGGTGTCATAGCTGTATTCTAGCGTTTGCTGAAAGATTTGTGGATCCGGTTTAAAGGTAACCAAAGTACCACGCTCCTCTGTAGTCCCTACTTCTTGAACCGGGTTATGGGGTTTTCCACGTTCGTATTCTTGCTCCCAGATTTTACCGTCTCGATACACCGTAGCTTTTAAGGATTCGGATAAGGCATTTACACAGGATACCCCTACCCCGTGAAGTCCTCCAGAAACTTTGTAAGAATCCTTGTCAAACTTTCCTCCGGCACCGATCTTGGTCATGACCACCTCAAGGGCAGAGACCCCCTCTTTTTTATGGATCCCTACAGGGATTCCTCTTCCGTTATCTTTTGTGGTAATCGAGTTATCTTCATTTATGATAACACTAATGGTATCACAGTGGCCTGCAAGGGCTTCATCAATAGAGTTGTCTACGACTTCATAGACCAAATGGTGCAATCCTCTAACGCCCACATCACCGATATACATGGAGGGACGCATACGTACGTGCTCCATTCCTTCGAGGGCCTGAATACTGTCTGCAGAATACTGTGGATTTGGTGTTGTTTCACTCATATTTGGTTGTATTATAATTGTGGCTGGGGCATTCTTTCAAATATACGATTTTCACCCTGCAAATGTAGAGTATAGCTAGGCTGAATCCATTGAAGTTATCAACATTTTGTGTGGAAAAAACCCGCTTCGAAAAGCGGGTTTTTAAATAGAGAATAAAAGTTTAATTCAATTCTCGGTTTTACTCTTTATAGGCATCTTCATGCACTTTTGCTACGGCTCTTCCACTGGGGTCATTCATGTTTTTAAAGGCCTCATCCCACTCAAGTGCAATGGGGGTACTACAGGCCACTGAAGGCACCGAGGGTACACAAAGCGCAGCGGCTTCAGAAGGGAAATGTTCTTCGAATATACTGCGGTAATAAAACTCTTCCTTATTCTGTGGGGTTTGGGTTGGAAATTTGTAGTGCGCATTGGCCATTTGCTCATCGGTCACCTCAGCTTCGACCACCTCTTTAAGGGTGTCAATCCAGCTGTAACCCACACCATCAGAGAATTGTTCCTTTTGTCTCCAAGCCACACTTTCGGGCAGGTATTTTTCAAAGGCTTTTCGGATGACCCATTTTTCCATACGCTCCCCATTGATCATTTTATCTTGGGGGTTAATGCGCATGGCGACATCCATAAATTCTTTGTCTAAAAAGGGAACGCGACCTTCGATTCCCCAAGCCGCAAGGGATTTATTGGCTCTGAGGCAATCGTACTGATGTAACTTATCCAATTTCCGAACGGTTTCTTCGTGAAAATCTTTTGAAGTTGGAGCCTTATGAAAGTATAAATATCCTCCAAACAACTCATCGGCACCTTCGCCAGAGAGGACCATTTTAATCCCCATTGACTTAATCACACGTGCCATAAGGTACATGGGGGTCGAAGCTCGCACTGTGGTGATGTCATAAGTTTCCAAATGATAAATCACATCGCGAATGGCATCCAATCCTTCTTGAATGGTGAATTTTATTTCGTGGTGCACGGTTCCAATATGATCGGCTACTTTACGTGCTGCAGCTAAATCAGGAGAGCCTTCAAGCCCAACAGAAAAAGAATGTAACTGGGGCCACCAGGCGCTTTGTTCGTCGCCACTTTCTACACGTTTAGCCGCAAACTTTTTTGCCAAGGCCGAAGTAACCGAGGAGTCCAAGCCACCAGATAGCAACACTCCGTAGGGAACATCACTCATCAGTTGTCGATGAACCGCATCAGAAAGCGCATCATGCAGGGCGTCTATGCTTGTACTGTTCTCTTTTACGGCATCATACTCCATCCAATCGCGTTGGTACCACTGTACAGGGGCTTTATCCTCAGAAGACAATTAGTGTCCCGGAGGAAACAATTCTATCTTGGTACACACCCCTTCTAGGGCTTTTAGCTCAGAGGCAACATAAAACGTTCCGTTGGCATCATACCCCATGTATAAGGGGATAATTCCCATATGATCGCGTGCTACAAAGTAGCGGTCTTCTTGTGTATCATAGAGTGCAAAACCAAAGATACCATTGAGCTCATCTACAAAAGCAGGACCTTTTTCTTGGTATAGCGCAAGAATCACCTCACAGTCCGAGGCCGTTTGAAAGTTATATTTCCCCTCAAATTGTTTTTTTAATTCGGCATGATTGTAAATCTCCCCATTAGCGGCCAATACATAACGGCCATCTTCACTGAACAAGGGTTGATTTCCCGAGGTTGGATCTACAATCGCCAAGCGTTCGTGCCCCATCAAAGCGTTTTCATTGGAAAAGATACCACTCCAATCGGGTCCACGATGACGGATGGACTTAGACATTTCTAGTATTTGTGGACGAAGCTGTTCACTGGACTGCTTCAAATCAAAGGCGCATACGATTCCGCACATAATTTATTTTTTTAGCAAAAATAAGGCAATTCGAATTATTTAAAATAATAAAAGCTATATTGATTTATA
>WTJB01000020.1 GCA_011526335.1 Candidatus Arcticimaribacter sp. | reverse complement strand
TCATTATATTGTTTATCAGCGTTTTAAAACATTTTATTGCCGATAGCCAAGCAAAAAAACAGCCTAATTTAGGAAGAAAATCAGGAGAGATAGACCACTATTCGGGTAAAGATTTCTAAATTGCTAAAATTACATTGAAATCTCATGCTGGTTAAAGAAATCTTAGAAAAACAAAGGAATTTTTACCATTCCCAAAAAACAAAAGACACGCAATTTAGAATCAAAAGCTTACGAGAGTTTTTACAAAATCTAAAAGAATTTGAGCCCCGTATAAACGAAGCGCTAAAGGCAGATTTAGGAAAATCAGAATTTGAAGCTTACCTAACCGAATATTTTGTTGTTCTAGGAGAAACCAAAAAAATGATTCGATCCCTAGAAGTATGGTCAAAACCTCAACGCGTAAAAGGATCACTTCTTAACTTCCCATCAAAGGATTACCTCATTCCAGAGCCTTATGGGTGTTGCTTACAAATAAGTCCTTGGAACTACCCCTTTCAGTTGTCATTAGCCACTTTGGTTGGTGCCGTAGCTGCAGGGAACACAGTGGTACTCAAACCTTCAGAATATGCACCCCGTACCGCAAAACTTCTTTCTCAACTCATTGCACAAAGCTTTTTACCCGAGCATGTCACTGTAGTAGAAGGTGGTGCAGAGGAAGCAAAGGAATTGCTGAGCCAACGTTGGGATCATATTACCTTTACCGGCAGTACAAACATTGGAAAGATTGTGGCCAAGGCAGCGGCAGAACACCTTACGCCTACGCTTTTGGAATTGGGAGGAAAAAACCCTTGTGTTGTAGACGCTACTGCGCCAATTGCCCTGAGTGCGAAAAGAATTGTGTGGGGAAAATATGTGAACTGCGGACAAACCTGTATCGCCCCTGATTATCTTTTGGTAGACGAAAAAATTAAGGACAAACTCGTTTCTGCATTAAAGCATGAAATTATAAAGGCTTATGGTGACGATCCTGCTGTATCGCCTAGTTATGGGAAGATTGCACATGCAAAACACTTTGACCGTCTTGTCCAACAAATAAAAGGATCCGAACTTTTACATGGAGGGAAATCCGATTCTCAGACCCTCTATTTTGAGCCTACCCTTTTGGAGATAAAGGATACTGACCATCCTACTATGGCCGAAGAAATTTTTGGCCCTATCCTTCCCATTATTAGCTATACAGATGAAAAAGAGATTGAAGAAATTATTTCTCAATACGAAAAACCCTTGGGCTTTTATGTGTTTTCAAAACGAAAGAAGTTTATCCAAAACCTCTTCCAAACATTCTCTTTTGGCGGAGGTGTAGCCAACGATAGTGTCATTCAATTTGTCAATGATCAACTTCCATTTGGCGGCATTGGTCATAGTGGTATGGGTGCGTATCATGGGAAGAATTCGTTTGATGCGTATACCCATTATAAACCCGTTATCAAAAGAGGGCTTTGGTTAGACCCCAGCATCCGTTATGCCCCTTTTCCAGAAACATTTGGATGGTTAAAAAAACTTTTAAACCTAATGTAAACATGAGTGAAAAAACAGTAAAAGAAGCCATAAGTTATCGCCGTTCGGTTCGTATATACGATCCTGAACAGCCTCTAGATAAAAATGTTGTTAAGCAGTGTATTGAGCAAGCAACGCTAGCCCCTACAAGTAGCAATTTACAATTGTGGGAATTTTATCACATCACCAACGAGGATACTAAAACCAAAATGATTGAGGCCTGCTTAAGTCAAACAGCAAGCCGAACTGCACAACAATTTGTCGTTGCCGTATCGAGAAGAGACAAGTGGAAAGACCGAGTGGCAGCCAACCTCGACTTTATGGAAAGTCAATTTGCAAAGCAAGAAAAACGGGATGCGAAGAGGGAAAAAATGGCCATGAACTACTATACCAAGATCATCCCTACACTCTACAGTGATTTTTTTGGAATAATGGGCTATGTTAAACGACTTATGGCCAGCATTCGGGGGATTTCGTCTCCTACCTACCGGCAAGTACTTTCTAGCGATTTGAATATTGTTGCGCATAAAAGTACCGCCTTAGCTGCGCAAAATTTTATGATCAGTATGGCGGCACATGGCTATGACACCTGTCCAATGGAAGGATTCGATTCTGTTCGGGTAAAAACGATATTGGGACTCCCCTCCTCGGCCATGATTACTATGGTAATTGGTTGCGGTATTCGGGCAAAAGGAGGTATTTATGGACCTCAATTTCGCGTTCCCTTTAATCAAGTATATTTCGAAAAGTAAGCGCTTCGCCTTCTCTTTTTTGCACCAAAGAGGCCAAGGCCACAGCCGTGAGTTGAAGAATCTGAAGATACCCCCCCGTCACTTGACAATCGGCTGTTGCTATCAATAATTCTCCGCTTGGGGTAAGTTGTACACGGCCGGGAAGTACCAGTTGGCTTAGGAGGGCCTTACTATCGATTGTGAAATTTCCTTTAAGACGATACCCCATACGGTTTTGTCCCATTACAGGATAGGTTTCACACATCAGCTTTTCTTGATCTGTCTGTGATAGTTTGTCCCAATCTGGCCCGGGCAAAACGGCTAACTCCTTTGCATTTATATAGCTAGCGTCATATCGTATATGTACGGGGTTACGATCCAAAACTGGAGCTGTTTTAAATGGAATTTTCTCCCCTTTTTGCATTTTGTTCGCAGGTGTAATTGGAGAAAAAAATGAGGTACTCCCTAGGTACTTTTTCAGTGATAATTCTGCTTGAAATCGCAGATAGGCACGTATCCCCTTTTTCACTTTCCCTAAGCGAAGTAAGCTTCCCTGCTGAGCGTTATAAACACGAAACATCTCCAAGGGTTTTTCGTCCAAATAGGCGTCAATTGTGCCGCCTGTAAGCACAAAACGAACGGCTTTATGCAATCGCAATGTTGGTCCAATGAGGGTACATTCGATCACCGTAAAATCTTCTTCACAAGGCAGTAAGGCCAGTGCCAACTCATAAGCTTTGGGGTCCATAGGCCCAGAAAGAGGTACGCCCAAATGACGATAGCCTTTTCTTCCTTTATCTTGAAGGGTCGTAAAAAAACCAGCATTAATGACTTCAATCATAGCTTTATCACTTTTGGGGTATAAACGTCCATTTCAACTGCAAGACGTATGGACTCACATTGTGCTTTGTCGACAGAAACAAAACGAACAGCATCGCCCAATGCAACAAAATATGAAGGGGTTTTATTGGGAAAAAACCATGGAACAGGGCAATAGCCTACCCCCTGCCAACCGCCCGGACTGTCTTGCGGATACACCCCTACTTGTTCACCCCCAATGGCTACCGTGCCTTTTTTGGTTACTTTATTGGGACTGTTTTTGCGATCCAAAATCATTTCCTCAGGCAATCCCGACAAATACCCAAAACCGGGTAAAAAACCATAGAACTCTAACGTAAATGTTAAGGATAAAAATTGTTGGATATAGTGGTTTACTTTTTGGGTATCCCCTTCAAAATAAGTATACAAGTCTTCGGTATATTCATCTTCTAAACACAGGGGCACTTCCCAACATTGCATGGGAGATTTTCTTTTAAATTGAGTAAAATCTATTTTATAAAGTAGGGAGCGTATTGCTTTAAAATCGCAGGGTGCTGAAAAAAAAATATTTATGCTGTGAAAAGTAGTTGTTACTTCTTCTAATTCAGGGAATAAAGAGGCGAAATAGGCGCTTAATTCGCTAAGCTCCCAACTGGTTTTTTCATTAAAAAACAGGGAGTAAACACAAGGATCGGTGCTATATACTTTAAACCGAGACGACATGAATGGCATTTTTTTTCAGCACTTGATTTAAGTGTTTTAGATTTTCCACAACATTTTTACCATCTCCGTGCATACATAGTGTTTGAACGTTTAAGGGAATGGGCTTGCCTTCTAGCGTAATGATCCTTTTATCCAATACTATGCTTAACACTTGCATAGCCACTTGATCTTTATCCGATAGTAATGCCTTTGGATGAGATCGTGAAGCTAATTTTCCAGTGGGAGTATAAGACCGATCTCCAAAGCCCTCATAGACAACAATCATACCTTCCTCTTTCGCAACCGTTGCTAGGGCACTATTAGGGCTACAATATACTTTAGGATTTGAAGCATATTCCTTGCACACTTCTATAAAGGCCGCTGCTTTTTCATGATCGTTATACATATCATTATACAATGCGCCATGGGGCTTGATGTGATTGACATCAGCACACAGCGTGTAAAAAAGATCCAATTGGCTACGCAAGGCATCTTGCAGTTTTTTGGGTGTTATTTTCATCGAAATTCGACCAAAATTCTCTGGATCTGGATAAGCGGGATGTGCACCCGTTTTTACGCCTAAATCTTGGGCATTATGTATGCTTTTAAGGATTGTGGCTTTGTTCCCAGCGTGGCCTCCACAGGCGATAGAGCAAGAAGAGATATACGGCATAAGAGCGGCATCGTTACCACTGCCTTCCCCTAAATCGCAATTTATATCGATTGTTTTCATTACAATATGAGCCCCAGGCTTTTTATACCAAGAAATATAAAAAAGAATTCGATCAGCAAAAAAATCACATTTTGGATTTTGTTGGGTGTAGCACCGCGCATAAGCCTGCTGTTATTCACCATGAATAACAGCAGCAGCCCAATCACCGGCAGCATAATGCCATTAGCAATCTGGGCAAAGCGAATAATTTCTATGGGTACAAAGCCTCTGGTTATAAAATAGAGTCCTACAGCAAGAACGGAAAAGGCCGTAAGCCTGTAGCCCCAACCTTGTTGTTTTAACCCAAAACATTCAGCCACAACAAAAGCCGCAGCCATGGGTGCGGTCAATGCAGAAGTAAGTCCGGCAGCAAAAAATCCAAAATTCAAGAGCATAGGCGCCCATTCTCCATACAAGGGCGATAAGGCTTTACCTAAATCCATGGCGTTTTTAACTTCCATTCCTTCTAAGGCCGCTGCACAAATAATAATACTCAAGGATACAACACCGCCCAATCCTACCGCAACAAAGGTGTCTTTTTTGAGGTCATTCAAAGAAAGGTTTGGGGAATGCGCTACCATAGCAGCGTGTAAAAATAAATTGTAAGGCACCACGGTTGTCCCCAATAAGCCAACGATGGTTAGAATTTCGTCAGGGGCAAAAGAAGGACTTAGCATTCCCTTAAAAACAGCAATTATACTGGGTTGCGTTAAAAGAGCTGTGATTACAAAAGAAAGGCTCATGACAATAACGATGGCAACAAGGCTATTTTTCAATAAACGAAAACTTCCGGCCAATAAAAGTGAGGCGACAGCCCCCCCAAGCAAAAAGGGAAATAAATCAAAAGAAGCACCTATCGTCAGGGCTTCCCTATTTAGAATGCCCTTTAGCCCCAACAAGGCTCCAGATAGGTTGCCTGCTTCATAAGCCGCATTACCCAATAGAATCGATCCTATCAGTAATAGACCTAAAAGGAATTTTGCTATAGGGTGCTCTGCTTGTTGCAGACTACTCTCTGCCAATCCCTGTCGTGTCGTCCATGCAATTCGTGCAGCTGTATTTTGAATAAAAATGGTAATCAGTACAGACAATACCATTGCCCACAACAAACTGAAGCCGTGGGTAACCCCTGCCAAAATGCATAAGG
>WTJB01000135.1 GCA_011526335.1 Candidatus Arcticimaribacter sp. | reverse complement strand
ATCGCTAGCCGACGGTGCGAGTGAAGGAGGACTTAAATTTTAAATTAGATTATGTATCAAAATTATAAAAACGTCGAATTGGTTAAACCCGGAGGGTTAGAGCTAAAAGATAGACTCGTAGGTGTTCAACGTGTTACCAAGGTAACCAAAGGAGGACGCGCTTTCGGTTTTTCTGCTATCGTAGTTGTAGGAGACGAAAACGGAGTGGTAGGACAAGGACTTGGTAAATCTAAAGAAGTTGCCGAAGCCATTTCTAAAGCGGTAGAAGATGCCAAAAAGAACCTTGTACGTATTCCTATCAACAAAGGAACACTTCCTCACGAGCAAAAAGGGAAGTATGGCGGAGCACGTGTATTCTTAAAGCCTGCCTCTGAGGGTACCGGGGTAATCGCCGGGGGTGCTGTAAGAGCCGTATTGGAAGCCGTGGGTGTACACAACGTACTTTCGAAGTCGCAAGGATCTTCTAATCCACACAACGTAGTAAAAGCAACCTTTGATGCTCTTTTGCAATTGCGTAGCGCCGAAACGGTAGCGCGTCAACGCGGGATATCATTGGATAAAGTATTTAACGGTTAATCTTTTGATCATGGCAAAAGTTAAAATCAAACAAGTAAAAAGTAGCATCAAAAGGATTCAAAATCAAAAAAGAACCCTTGAAGCTCTTGGATTAAGAGGAATTGGCAAAGAAGTAGTGCACGAAGCTACGCCCAATATCCTGGGAATGATAAAAAAAGTACAACACTTAGTTTCTGTAACAGAAGCATAAATAGCGATACAAGATGAACTTAAGTAACATCCAACCCGCAGACGGGTCAGTACATAAAAATTCAAAGCGCTTAGGGCGTGGGCAAGGATCTGGAAAAGGTGGTACCGCTGCACGTGGTCACAAAGGAGCTAAGTCTCGTTCTGGATATTCCAAAAAGATCGGTTTTGAAGGAGGTCAAATGCCTTTACAACGCCGTGTTCCTAAATTTGGATTTAAAAACATTAACCGTAAAGACTACCAAGGGATCAATTTAGATACCATCCAAGGTTTGGTAGACGATAAAAGAATTAAAGATAGCCTAGAGCACGATACCATCGTTTCACTACGTTTAGCACGTAAGCACGAATTGGTAAAGATTTTAGGAAGAGGTGAATTGAAAGCTGCCGTTAAAATTAGCGCGCACAAATTTACTGCAACTGCCAAAGCTGCAATCGAAGCGGCCGGTGGTGAAGCCATTGAATTGTAATACACATGAAGAATTTTTTAGAAACCTTAGTAAACATGTATAAGATCGAGGAGTTGCGTAACCGCATCGGTCTTACCTTATGGATTCTCTTAATATACCGTTTTGGAGCGCAAATCGTGCTTCCAGGAATTGATTCCTTACAATTAGCGCAATTGGGCGATCGTACAGGAGGAGGCGGTTTGTTAGGCGTACTCAACATGTTTACAGGGGGAGCATTTGCCAACGCATCCATTTTTGCTTTGGGTATTATGCCCTACATTTCTGCTTCTATTGTTGTTCAGCTAATGGGGATTGCTATTCCTTATTTACAAAAACTTCAAAAAGAAGGGGAAAGTGGACGTAAAACATTAAACCAAATTACACGTTGGTTAACCATTGCTATATGTATCGTACAAGCACCTGCTTATCTCTATGGTCTTAGTGCCTTAGGGGTACCCGATTCTGCATTTGTATTGGGAAGAGGTCCTTTGTTTATGATATCTTCTGTGATCATCTTGGTTACAGGAACCATATTTGCAATGTGGTTGGGAGAAAAAATCACCGATAAAGGAATTGGAAACGGTATATCTTTATTGATTACGGTGGGGATTGTTGCTTCATTACCACTATCCTTTGCACAAGAATTTGTTTCTCGTGTATCTGAAAACAATGGAGGTCCCATGTTGATCTTGTTGGAGCTTATCCTATGGATCGTGACCATTATTCTATCGATTTTGTTGGTCATGGCGGTACGTCAGATTCCTGTACAGTATGCTAGAAGAACCCAAGGCGGGGCGAACGAGCGTAACGTATTCGGATCTAGACAATACATTCCCTTAAAAGTAAATGCCTCTGGGGTAATGCCCATCATTTTTGCACAGGCCATTATGTTTGCTCCGGCTTATGTTGGAGGTTTATTTGGCGATAGCGATTTTGGCCAATGGATGCAAGCTACTTTTTCTGACATCTTCGGCTTATGGTACAACGTACTCTTTGCTACCCTCATCATTATCTTTACGTATTTCTATACCGCGATTACGGTGCCTACCAACAAAATGGCAGACGACCTTAAACGCAGTGGAGGATTTGTACCTGGTGTACGTCCTGGAAACGAAACAAGCGAATTTTTAGACAATGTGATGTCACACATCACTTTCCCAGGGTCTTTATTCCTAGCAGGTTTAGCCGTGCTTCCTGCAATTGTAGTAAAGCTCATTGGGATGCAGCAAGGATGGGCCTTATTTTATGGAGGTACATCGCTTTTGATTATGGTAGGTGTTGCTATTGATACAATACAACAAGTAAACTCCTATTTGCTGAATCGTCATTACGACGGCTTGATGAAAACAGGAACTAACCGTAAAGCGAACGTTTAATCATGGCGAAGCAAGCAGCAATAGAACAAGAAGGTACAATCATCGAAGCATTATCTAATGCGATGTTTCGAGTAGAGCTAGAAAACGGCCATGTCGTTACGGCGCATATTTCAGGAAAAATGCGTTTGCACTACATAAAGTTGTTGCCTGGAGATAAAGTTAAATTAGAAATGAGTCCTTACGATCTTACGAAAGCAAGGATTACGTATAGATTTTAAACAACAAAAGATGAAAGTAAGAGCATCATTAAAGAAAAGAAGCGCCGACTGCAAGATTGTTCGCAGAAAAGGTAAGCTTTATGTAATTAACAAGAAGAATCCTAGATTTAAACAAAGACAAGGATAAATTATGGCAAGAATTTCAGGGGTAGATATTCCCAAACAAAAAAGAGGTGTCATTGCATTGACGTATATCTTCGGAATCGGAAGAAGCCGTGCGGCGACCATTTTAGCAGAAGCTAACGTAGACGAAAATAAAAAAGTATCTGATTGGACAGATGCTGAAACAGGTGCAATTCGTGAGGCCGTAGGTGCTTTTAAAATCGAAGGAGAATTGCGTTCAGAAATCCAATTAAACATCAAGCGTTTAATGGATATCGGGTGTTACAGAGGAATCCGTCACCGTTCTGGGCTTCCACTCAGAGGGCAGCGTACTAAGAACAACTCTCGTACACGTAAAGGAAAACGTAAAACAGTTGCAAACAAAAAGAAAGCAACTAAATAATAGTTAGATATGGCTAAGACAGCAAGCAAAAAAAGAAAAGTAATTGTTGAATCTATCGGAGAAGCGCACATCAATGCTTCTTTTAACAACATTATTATCTCGCTCACCAATCTAAAAGGAGAAGTAATCTCATGGTCTTCTGCCGGGAAAATGGGCTTTAGAGGATCTAAAAAGAACACTCCTTACGCTGCACAAACTGCAGCAGAAGATTGTGCCAAAGTAGCGCAAGAAGCCGGTTTACGTCAAGTAAAAGTTTTTGTGAAAGGTCCAGGTAATGGTAGAGAATCTGCCATCCGTACCCTACACAACAACGGAATTGAAGTAACAGAAATCGTTGACGTTACTCCATTGCCACACAATGGTTGTCGTCCTCCTAAACGCAGAAGAGTATAATTTAATTTAATCTGTTGGTGGAAACCGGTTATCGAAGGAATCGACCTTAATTCATAACCCCACCGACCCAAAACCAAAACAATGGCAAGATATACTGGTCCAAAAACAAAAATCGCTCGAAAATTTGGAGAACCCATTTTCGGTGCAGACAAATCGTTTGAAAAACGTAACTATCCTCCAGGGCAACACGGAAACAACCGTCGTCGTGGAAAAAAATCGGAATACGCTATCCAGTTAATGGAGAAGCAAAAAGCCAAATTCACTTACGGAATCTTAGAAAAGCAATTTAGAATCATCTTTGACCGTGCTTCTAGAGCAAAAGGAGTTACCGGTGAGGTGCTTTTACAACTATGTGAATCTAGATTAGACAATGTTGTTTATCGTTTAGGGATTGCACCTACACGTAGTGCAGCACGTCAGTTGGTTTCACACCGTCATATTACAGTAAACGGAAATATTTTAAATATTCCCTCTTGTCACATCAAGCCAGGCGATGTTATTGGAGTTCGTGAGAAATCCAAATCATTAACGGCGATTACCCATTCTCTAGAACGCAACTCTTCTGTATACGAGTGGCTAACTTGGAATGGTGCTACCTTAGAAGGTACTTTTGTTTCTGTTCCTCAGCGTTTGCAAATTCCTGAAAACATCAAAGAGCAGTTAATCGTAGAATTGTATTCTAAATAAGAAATCACTGAAGTTATATTTATGGCTATACTTAATTTTCAAAAACCCGACAAGGTCATCATGATCGACTCTTCGGAATTCGAAGGAAAATTTGAATTTCGTCCACTAGAACCTGGTTATGGACTTACGGTTGGGAATGCACTCAGAAGAGTATTATTATCTTCTCTAGAAGGTTTTGCAATCACTTCAGTAAAGATCGAAAACATAGAGCACGAATTCTCTACCATTCCTGGGATTGTAGAAGATGTTACAGAAATTATTCTTAACCTAAAGCAGGTTCGTTTTAAGCGTCAGATTGATGATCTAGAAAACGAAAAAGTAACCATCACCATTGGAGGTCAAGAGCAATTAAAAGCGGCTGATTTTCAAAAATTCATCTCTGGTTTTCAAGTATTGAATCCTGACTTGGTTATTTGTAACCTTGACAAGAGTGTTCAGTTAAACATGGAAATCTCTATCGAAAAGGGGAGAGGATATGTACCTGCAGAAGAAAACAAGAAGTTGGATGCAGAACTAGGAACAATCGCTATCGACTCGATTTACACTCCTGTAAAGAATGTAAAGTTTAGCATTGAAAACTATCGTGTAGAGCAGAAAACAGATTATGAAAAATTGGTTTTCGAAATCATCACCGATGGTTCTATTCATCCTAAAGATGCTTTAACAGAAGCGGCAAAGACCTTAATTCATCACTTTATGTTATTCTCTGACGAGCGTATTACGCTTGAAGCGGACGAAATCGCTCAGACAGAGACCTATGATGAAGAGTCCTTGCACATGCGTCAGTTGTTGAAGACGAAATTGATTGACATGGATCTTTCTGTACGTGCTTTGAACTGTTTAAAAGCCGCAGAAGTAGATACCCTTGGCGATCTTGTTTCTTACAACAAAAATGACCTGATGAAGTTCAGAAACTTTGGAAAGAAATCCCTTACTGAACTTGAAGAGCTTGTTGTTTTAAAAGGACTATCCTTTGGAATGAACTTGGCCAAGTACAAATTAGATAAAGACTAACCGACATTTTTACACTTTAAAAAATGAGACACGGAAAAAAAGTAATGCATTTGGGTAGAAAAACGGCCCATAGAAAATCAATGTTAGCCAACATGGCCTGTTCATTGATTGAACATAAGAGAATCAATACGACAGTAACCAAAGCAAAAGCTTTAAAGCAGTTTATAGAACCTTTGGTGACTAAATCAAAAGAAGACACCACCCATAACCGAAGACAAGCCTTCCGTTATTTG
>WTJB01000214.1 GCA_011526335.1 Candidatus Arcticimaribacter sp. | reverse complement strand
GTGGACGGAGTATTTGATGATTGTCAAGACATGGTAAAGACCGCTTTTCTAGACACAGAAATTACAGCGAAACGAAAACTGACCTCAGCCAATTCCATCAATGTAGCCCGATGGCTACCGCAAATGCTATATTATTTTATCGCCTACAGAGCCTTGAAAGGAAAACATAAAAAACTTGTCGTTTCGGTTCCTAGCGGAAATTTTGGTAATATCTGCGCTGGGATGATGGGAAAAAAGTTAGGCCTTCCTATAGATCACTTTATTGCTAGCACCAATGTCAATGCTACGGTACCCCGCTATATGGACACCGAAAGTTATAGCCCACAACCTACAGTACCTACCATTTCAAATGCAATGGATGTTTCTGACCCCAGTAATTTTGTCCGCATTCAAAAAATATACAATACTTCTTTTCCTGATTTAGCCAACGATCTTACTGCCTATTCTTTTGATGATGAACAAACCAAACTAGGCTTAAAAGAAATTTACAGCACCAGCCATTATGTTGCTGATCCTCACGGAGCGGTAGGTTATTTAGGTCGAAAAAAGTACTTGGAAAACCACAAAGACGCTTACGGTCTATTTTTAGAAACTGCCCACCCCATAAAGTTTTTAGATACGGTAACCGAAACCCTAGGTGTAGATGTGGCCGTGCCCGAGCGTATTCAATCCTTGTTTCATAAAACAAAGAAAAGTATCCCTATAGCATCTTATGCTGCGCTAAAATCGTATTTGATTAATTCGTAGAAAGTGCGGGTAACCTAAAGGCATCTAATGGCGAAGGCTGTGCCATCATGGCCTCAATGTCTTTCCAATGTCTGGGTGCTTTGGCAGATAAATTAACCGGACCCTTTTCAGTGATCCAAATATCGTCTTCGATACGAATCCCTATCCCCCACCATTTTGGATCACAATCACTATTTTCTGGGATATAAATTCCAGGCTCAACAGTAATGACACTATTGACTGGAAAAGGGCCATAATTGCTCAAATCATGAACATCCAATCCAATGTGATGGGCTGCCCCATGAGGAAAATAGCGTCGAAAATCTTTCTCCTCTTCAATGATGCCTAGGGCAAGTAATCCTTTTTTGATCACCTCCTGAGTGGCTTGAGTTACTTTAGTCGATGTTGACCCGATGACGGCTTGTTCTATTCCAGCTTCTTGCGCATCATATACAAGCTGATACAATAAACGCTGTTCTTCACTAAACGTACCCTTTACCGGGATGGTCCGGGTAACATCTGCAGTATAGCCTTGATACTCAGCTCCAAGATCCATCAACATCAAATCTTGCTCTTCTGGAATATCATTGTTTTCAATATAGTGCAAAACACAGGCATTGTGCCCTGCTCCTACTATAGAAGGATAACCCTCATAGGCCGCACCGTATTTTTTAAATACATATTCGTGTATCCCTTGTATTTCCCGTTCAGACATTCCGGATTTCATGGCTTTCATAACCTCTACCTGGCCTATGGCTGAAATCTCAACAGCTTTTTTAAGGATCTCCATTTCGTAGGCTGTTTTTTCTTCTCTAAGGTCGCCTAGAAAATGTTCCAACTTTTGTACATCAAAATTATATCGTCTTAACTCAAAAGCTGTTTTCATCTTTAAATCTGCAGGAACTTCGAGGGTTTCTAAAGCCAAAAAGTCTTGGATGATTTCATCGTTTGCAACAGATTTATCATTATCTGCATACCAGGATACGCGTCTTTTTAATGCTTCAAAATCTTCAGCGCTTACCGTTCTGATCGCCTGTTGCAATTGATAAACTGTCTTGTTAAAATTTTCAGGGAAATGCAAGGCTGTTTTCAAATGCGCCTTCATGCTGTAGAGGTCAGCAGGATCATTGGGATTATCGCGCTCATCGTTTTTAAAGTCAACGATCAGTACTTCATCAAAAGCGTCATAATCCAAAGGAAAGTTTGAAAAATGTTGGCGCTCATATACGCGCTCTAGACCCAAAGCCAACGCCCCTTCTTTCCCTAAACGTCTGCCATTCCATTGTTCTGCTCTAGGATTGCGTTCTTGAATAAAAAGGATTTCCTTATACGGGCCTTGTTCATCGTGTTGTACAGAAGAAAAAAGTAATAATACCGATTGGGGTTCCCGCCAACCTGTTAAATAATAAAAGTTTGGATCAGGATGATAAACATAATCGACATCATTGGCGCGATTACGCACCGGAGTGGTAAAAATAACAGCAACACTATTGGGCGCCATCTGGTTCTGCAATTGATTTCGCCGCTCTTTATGGAAACTAATTTTTTCTTTGGATGGCGTTTGTGCAAATAGCTGATTTGAGAGACCCAAGACAAAAAGAAAACTGAAAAAAAGACGAAAAATTAGATGCATAAAATTCAATAATTAACTGGCGAAATACGCTAATTTAGCATAGTCGATACAATTCGATGGAAAGCTATGAAAAAGACTCGACTTAACGAAATTCACAAAACATTAGGAGCCAAAATGGTCGCTTTTGGCGGATTCGAAATGCCTGTAAGCTACACTAGCATCAAAGAAGAACACCACTGTGTACGTCAAAAGCTAGGGGTTTTTGACGTCTCCCATATGGGTGAGTTTTTTGTAGAAGGCCCGCAAGCCCTTCCCTTGTTGCAACACCTATGCAGCAATGATATCAGCAAATTGGTGCCCGGTAAAGCGCAATACAACTATTTCCCTAACCGTGACGGTGGAGTGGTGGATGATCTTATTGTCTATCAATTGGAAGAACAAAAGTACCTTTTGGTCGTGAATGCTTCTAATATTGAGAAAGATTGGAAATGGGTAAATGAAATTAATGCAACATTTAATGCTACCTTAACCAATGCCTCTGACGACTATTCGCTGTTGGCCATACAAGGACCTAAAGCCATAACAGCCATGCAAAGCCTTACCGATTTTGACCTGAGTAGTTTAGCCTTTTACGCCCATACCACAACTACATTTGCCGATCTTGACAATATTATTGTAGCCACTACCGGCTATACCGGTGCAGGTGGCTTGGAAGTTTATTGTAAAAACGATCAGGTTGCAGCATTGTGGGATGCCGTATTTACTGCCGGACAGGCCCACGGGATTCAACCCATCGGTTTGGCAGCCCGAGACACCTTACGCCTTGAAATGGGGTATTGTTTGTATGGAAACGAAATCAATGATACCAGTTCTCCGATCGCAGCAGGTCTAGGGTGGGTTACGCGTCCAGCGACAGGCTTTATCAATGCGGAAAATATTGGAACTGAAAAAGCGCAGGGTACCTCCGAGAAATTAGTAGGTTTTGAAATGATCGGTAGAGGAATTCCCCGCAGCGGGCACACTATAGTAAATGCAACAGGCCAAACCATTGGCAGAGTTACCTCTGGAACCCAATCACCTTCCTTGGGCAAGGCCATTGGATTGGGCTATGTCCTAGCCGAAAATGCTGTAGAAGGAAGTGAAATTTTTATTCAAATTCGCGCGAAAAACATTGCTGCTAGCGTCGTAAAACTCCCCTTTTTTAGCTCCTAAAAAACACGCTGTGAAACGAATTTTGATCTTAGGGGCAAGTGGTTTTATTGGGAATGCACTTTACAAAGAACTCTACCCTTATTACGCTACTTTTGGCACCTACTTTTCGAGCAAACAGTTTAAAAACAACAAACAATTTTATCATTTCGATCATGGCCAAGAAGGGGTAGAAAGGCTATTGAAAAAGATAAAACCCAAATTGATTATTTCGGCCATACGGGGCCCTTTCGAGGATCAAATAGATTTGCATCGGCAACTTATTGAATATGTCGAATTATTCGATTGCCGCCTCCTTTTCTTGTCTTCGTCCAATGTTTATGACGCCTTTCATCATTATCCTTCCTATGAGTTTGATAAAACCCTATCCGAAAGTGTTTATGGGCGTCTTAAGATTCAAATTGAAAATGACATCATGCGCCTTGCGCCAAGCAAATATGTCATCGCGCGACTGCCTATGGTTTATGGGCGACATTCCCCTAGGATAAAAGAAATTGAAAGCCTGATTGCCGCCAAAGAACCCTTAGAAGTATTTCCCAATACCATCATAAATTTAACGAGTGATCGTAAACTGACGCAGCAAATTCATTACATCATCAATCATAAACTTACAGGTATATTCCATCTGGGAAGTAAAGATCTCATCACACATTTCGACTTTCATAAACGCTTGGCGAGTAAACGGGGCTGGACTAATTTAGTGTTTAAACAGGTCTTCACCACCAATGATATGCGCTACATCGCTGTACTTCCTAAAGAAAATAAATTACCGCCCCATCTTATGTTTACATGTGATGAAATTTTAGAAGACTCATATTTGCCGATTTCTGATCGGTAATACTTTATTCTATCTCCTTTACGCTTATCCCTAAACAGAGATTTTTTTTACACTTCTCAATTTTTTTATATTTGTGCATCTTCAAAAAAAGAACAGCATGGGAAGAGCCTTTGAATTTAGAAAAGCACGTAAAATGAAACGTTGGTCCGCCATGGCCAAAACCTTTACCCGAATAGGAAAAGATATTGTAATGGCCGTTAAGGAAGGGGGACCCGACCCAGACAACAACTCGCGTTTACGTGCCGTAATTCAAAATGCGAAGGCAGCCAATATGCCGAAAGACAATATTGAGCGTGCCATCAAAAAAGCATCGGACAAAAATACCGAAAACTACAAGGAAGTCTTGTTTGAAGGCTATGCCCCTTTTGGTATTGCCATTTTGGTCGAAACAGCTACGGACAACAACAACAGAACAGTTGCCAATGTACGTTCGTACTTTAATAAAGCCAACGGTAACTTGGGGACTTCTGGTTCGGTTGAGTTTATGTTTGACCGTACCTGCAATTTTCGTATTAATGCCGAAGGAATTGACCCGGAAGAATTGGAACTTGAATTTATCGACTTTGGTGTTGAAGAAGTTTTTGCTGATGAAGATGGGGTACTTCTGTATGGTCCTTTTGAAAACTTTGGAAGCATCCAAAAAGAGTTGGAAAATCGAAATTTCGAAATTTTATCCTCTGGGTTTGAGCGCATCCCACAAACCCTTACCCAACTGACGAGTGAGCAGATGGAAGAAGTCGAAAAACTCATCGAAAAAATTGAAGAGGATGATGACGTCCAAAATGTTTACCACAACATGGATGTCAACGTTTAAATTGCCTGTAAACGGATATTACGTATACGCTGGAATTCGTCCTACCACACCTTTAAACAATGATTTTAAGTAGCTAAAATCCTTGTCCTTATCCCCCGTTGGAGTAAAAAGAGGATGAAAGGTCATGGTACGTGTTCCCCAATCAAAGGCAATGGGAAGTATCGGAACCTCCGCTGCTAGCGCGATATAGTAAAATCCCGTTTTCCATTTGTCTACTTTCTTTCGTGTTCCTTCGGGGGCAATGGCCATTCGAAAGACATCTTCTTCCGCATACATGCGTGTGATGGCTTCTACTACGTTTTCATTTTTTTTACGGTTCAAAGGCATTCCACCCAAGCCTTTAAAAAACCATGACGTCAATGGGGTAAAAAGTTCTTTTTTCCCAACAAAATGTATGGGTTCTTTGAGATAAGTTCGCACCCCAATAGCCAATAGGAAGTCTAGATTGCTGGTATGCGGGACAACAGCGATCACAAATTTTTTTTCTTT
>WTJB01000091.1 GCA_011526335.1 Candidatus Arcticimaribacter sp. | reverse complement strand
CGTCTTTTTAGGAATGGTTATGGGTGCGATTTATTATTTTAAACGAAAAGAGCTTGATAAAGATGCTGTTTACACCATGATTTCTTTGGGTGTGATCATCGGTGGAATTTTAAGCATTCAAGCTTTTTCGGGAGAAAGAAACATACTCTTTATCAATAGTTATACCTTGAGCAAATGGTATGGCTTTGGTGTAGGCGCTGCCTTTTCAGGGGTTTTGGGGGTTGGGTTTTACCCCATATTAGGAAGCCGAGTCTGGTGTAGATTTGGTTGCCCCATGGCGGCTATTTTAGGGCTACAACAGCGTTTGTTTTCGCGGTTCCGTATAACTACCAATGGAGGACAATGCATTTCTTGTGGCAATTGTAGTGCCTATTGTGAAATGGGAATAGACGTTCGTGCCTATGCTCAAAAAGGGCAAAATATTGTACGTTCTTCTTGTGTAGGTTGTGGCATTTGTTCTGCCGTATGCCCAAGAGGTGTATTAAAACTTGAAAACGGTGCTGTAGCCAACAGAACAGCTGCCCCCCGTTTTCCTTTAGGCAATAATTTTGAATTGAATTAATTGAACATTAAAGTCATCATCCCGGCCTATAATGAGGCAGACGCCATAGGCAAAGTAATTGCAGCTATCCCAAAAGAAGTAAGTGAAGTAGTTGTAGTGGACAACAACTCTTCAGATCAAACGGCCACAGTAGCGCAAAAAGCAGGAGCAACAGTACTCTTCGAACCGAAGAAAGGATACGGCCATGCGTGTTTAAAAGGCATTGCTCATGTGGCTAACCATCCCCCGGATGTTCTTGTTTTTTTGGATGGAGATTATTCTGACCATCCTGAAGAACTCACCAAATTGACCGCCCCTATACTAAAGGGGGAGGTAGATTTTGTAGTGGGGGCCAGAGTTCCAGAATTACGTGAAAAAGGTGCTCTTACCCCTCAGCAAATTTTTGGAAATGCACTTGCCTGTTTTCTTATGCGATGGCTCTATCACTCACGTTTTACAGATTTAGGCCCCTTTAGGGCTATCCGATGGAGCACCCTGCAAGATTTAAACATGAAAGACAAAACCTATGGTTGGACCGTGGAGATGCAACTAAAAGTGTTACGGCAAGAAATTCGGTATCAAGAAGTTCCTTTATCGTATAGAAAAAGAATTGGGGTCTCAAAAGTTTCAGGAACCGTAAAAGGAACTATATTTGCAGGAATTAAAATAATCGGTTGGATAGTCAAGCATTATTTTAGTAAATAGTACACCATGGAATATTTTTGGATTAACGTCTCTTACCTAATTATGGGGATGTATTCCATTTCCTTATTGCTCGTCCTCTTTTATAGTTTGGCCCAGTTAAACTTATTATCTAACTACAAAAGAGCCAATCAAAACAAAGAAGAACTCCCTCTACTTGATATATCTACCCCCAATAAAGTACCCTACGTTACCATTCAGCTTCCTGTGTTTAATGAGTTGTATGTAATGGAGCGTTTGCTCAAATGCATAAATGCCATTGAATACCCGAGAGAACGCTTGGAGGTGCAGGTGCTTGATGACTCTACCGACGAATCTGTAAGCCTTACCAAAAGTCTTGTAGAAAAGTACAAAAGTGAAGGCCTTGACATTATCCAAGTAAGACGTGAAAATCGTGTGGGCTTTAAAGCAGGTGCGTTAAAAGAAGGATTAAAAAGTTGTAAAGGGGAGCTTGTTGCCATATTTGATGCAGATTTTCTTCCACATCCCGACTGGCTTTTAAAAACCGTACCGCATTTTGACCAGAAAGATATTGGAGTCGTTCAAACCTGTTGGTCCCATATCAACCGAGATTATTCCATCCTTACAGAGGTACAAGCTTTTGCGCTTGATGCCCATTTTTCTCTAGAGCAAGTGGGTAGAAATAGTGAAGGGCACTTTATTAACTTTAATGGTACCGCAGGAATCTGGAGAAAAGAAACCATAATTGATGCAGGAAATTGGGAAGGAGATACCCTTACCGAAGACTTAGATTTAAGTTACCGAGCGCAATTGAAAAATTGGAAGTTCAAATATTTAGAGGATGTCAAAACACCTTCTGAGCTGCCTGTGGTGATGAGCGCCATCCGTTCACAACAATTCCGTTGGAACAAAGGGGGGGCTGAAAATTATCAAAAAATGATAAAGAAAGTCATGGACAATACCGAATTGTCTTTTATGACCAAAGCGCATTCTGTCTTACACCTGCTAAACAGCACCATGTTCTTAAATGTACTGGTGGTCGGAATTTTGAGTATTCCTATGCTGTATATAAAAAATACCTGGGGACATCTAGCGTGGTATTTCAATGTTTCGAGTCTATTTATTGTCAGTACGCTAATCTTTTTCTACTGTTACTGGCATCTGTATAGAAAACAATACGGATCTAGCCTGGTGAATTTTATGAATTACATCAAAACATTTTTCACCTTCTACACTGTGGCTATGGGCTTTTCACTTCATAATTCTATTGCCGTTATGGAAGGACATCTCGGGAAGAAAAGTGAGTTTGTGCGTACGCCAAAATTTAATATTAAAAGCTTAAAAGACAGCTGGAAGAACAACAAATACCTGCCCAAAAAAGTTTCCAACCACACCATTATTGAGGGGATTTTGGCACTCTATTTCTTGTTTGGCATGTACAGTGCATTTACGGTAGGGAAAAATGGAGACTTTGGTCTCTTCCCCTTCCATTTACTGCTGTTTTTAGGTTTTGGGTTTGTCTTTCTGAATTCCTTCAAAACCCAAGGATAAATGTTACTTGGTCTTCGCCCAAGTCAGACCCAGCAACTCAGTCTTTTTATAGGACTCCTTCTTTGTTATAGTTTTCTTTCTATTTGGGGAATCCGAGAACACTTAAGCTTTATTGGCGTTTACTTGAGTTGTTTTGTGCTTACTTATTTCTTTTATAAAAATCCTCTAACATTAAGGCAGATCTTTATTAGCGGCATTACTTTCCGCCTCTTGTTTCTCTTTGATCTTCCGGCCTTATCACAAGATTATTTTCGCTTTATTTGGGATGGTCTTTTACTTCACGAGGGGTACAATCCCTACCGCTTTACCCCAAACGAATGGATGGAATCTGGCAAAGCGTTTTCTCCTGCCCTACAAACAGAATTGTATTATGGTATGGGGGAACTCAGCGCACAGCATTATTCCAATTACCCGCCAATAAACCAATTCGGGTTTTACCTTTCTACCTTTATATCCCCAAATTCTATTTTGACCTCTGTTGTCTGTATGCGCTTTTTGCTCATACTAGCAGATATTGGGATTTACTTTTTAAGCTGTAAAATTTTACCTTATTTAAATCTCAGTAAAACGAAGGTGGGGTATTATTTTCTCAACCCCTTGATCATTATAGAACTTACCGGCAATCTTCATTGGGAGGGCGTCATGCTATTTTTCTTTGCCTTAGGCATCTATGGGTTGTTAATCGGTAAGTGGCAAAGGGCAGTTGTACCTATGGTATTAAGTGTGGGAACAAAGCTCCTTCCATTACTTTCCTTGCCCTTGGTGTGGCACTACCTAAAACCCAAAAAAAGTCTTCTATTTGGAAGCTTTTGTGCATTGGGCATCGGTTTTTTATTTCTACCCTTTTTTTATGGATTGGGCTACGAAAATTATTTCAAGACCCTCAGCTTATGGTTTACAACTTTTGAATTCAATGCGAGCTTTTACTATACCATCCGGGCAATCGGCTACGAGCTGAAAGGGTACAACATCATCCGCTCTTTGGGTAAAATAACTCCATTTATAATTATAGGGGTTGTCTTTGTCTTTGCCTTTTTTCGAAACAATAGCCATCCCAAAAAATGGATCTCAGGGATGCTACTTTTGATGACCACTTATTTCTTTTTATCGACAACCGTTCATCCTTGGTATATCAGTACCCTTGTTTTTTTAGGAATGCTTAGTCAATACAGCTATCCTTGGGTATGGAGTGCTTTGGTGGTGTTGAGTTACACGACCTATATGCATCCGAACTTTGAGGAAAATTTATCTATTATTTCGCTAGAATACCTTGCTGTTCTAGGGGTGCTTTGCTTTGAAATTAGGAAAAAGAAAAGCTTACTTGAACATCTTAAATAAACGCACCTCCTCTTGTGTTAAATGTTTCCATTTCCCACGAGGCAAATCTTTTTTGGTTAAATGACCGTAGGTCACCTGGTCTATTTGCTCTATCTGATAGCCCAAATGAGAAAACACTTGATGAGCAAGTTTATACACCTGAGAGTGGATTTCAATCCCAACAACACGTTTGGGCTGGCCCGTAATGTAGCTTATTTCTTCTACCTCCCAGCGGGTTTTGGGGTCAGGAGATATTCCCGCTTTGATTTTTTTAAAATCTTCGGAAGTCAGGTTCTTATCCAGTACAATTTGATATACTTTTTTTATGCGTGTTTTTGGGGAACGTAATTTTTCAATCAATTCTAGATCGTTGGTAAACAACAACAATCCTGTTGCCGTTCTATCCATTGCATGAACAGGGTCTATTCGTTTTGAGGTTGCATTTGAAATCAACTCTGCGACATCTTTTTTGTAATTCCCTTTTTTAACGGGAGCTAAAAAACCTTTGGGCTTGTTCAATAAAACATAGGTTGGCTTGTCTGCATTGATTCTTCTTCCATCAAAACGCACTTCGTCCCCTGGTTTCACTTGGTAGCCCATTTCGGTAATGATCTTCCCATTTACGGTTACCGTTCCTAAACCAATATGCATATCGGCTTCTCTACGCGAGCATAGCCCTGCATTGGCAATGTATTTATTAAGTCGTATGCTAGATGTTTTCGTCGAATGCTTTTTATCCATTTTGGTTTCTTTAGGCGGGGTAGCGTACCAGAATAATACTCAGTACACCGGCAATAATTAATAGCTTGAGTAAATTGTGCATCCAAAGATACATCTTTTGGGTTTGGGATAACCACAATAAAATAAGGACCATAAAAAGAAAGAGTGTAGAACCCTCAAAATAATAATGCATGGCGCCTAAAGTACGCTCCTTGGTCAATAAAAAATAAATAGGAATATAGGTTAACCCTATCAAAGCGGTAATGATCCATTTGGTTGCTTTTAATCCAAACTGTACTGCTGTGGTGCTGTATTTTCGAACATAATCTCCCCTAAAATTTTTGAGATCTTTAATTAAGTCCCGGATTAAAATGACTAAAAATAAAAACGCAGCATGGTTAAGCACAAGAAGACTAAAATTTTGAAAATAGAGACTTAACGCAAAAAAAGGAATGATGGCAAGAAGGGATGCAAATAGGTTACTTGCCCAAAACGTTTTCTTGAGCACATGACTATACAGCCAAATACCAAAAATATAACTTCCAAAAAAAGGCAGGGTTCTGGCACTCACGATAAAAGCAAAAAACAGAGCTAAAGCATTAAATACCCCATAAATGAATAGCTGAAAAGCAGGGGGAACCCCTTGACCTACCAAATATTTTTGAGGGCGATTGATTTTGTCTTTTTCGGCATCATAAAAATTGTTGATCACATAACCGGCAGCCACGACCAGCAATATTGCAAGAATCAGCATCAGTAAGTTTGCATTACTCAAATGCTCTAACCAGGTGTTTTCGGGAGCTAAGATATAGCGCACCGCCAGCAGCTGCGCTGACAATAAAACAAACAGAGTGTCTAT
>WTJB01000327.1 GCA_011526335.1 Candidatus Arcticimaribacter sp. | reverse complement strand
GTCTAACGGCTGGTGGGTATTGATGGCTAGGTAGGTGTTTCCGTCTGTGGTTTTGGCACTGTTAAACGCAAAGGTATTTGAGCCTTTCATGGGCTCTTGATCGGGATGATAGTTTACTGCATTGCTTAAAATTTTACTCACCCAATAATCTCCTTTCGAGGAAACAAAGAGTTGCAATTGCGCATAGGCAAGCATTTTTTTAGGGGTAATGGGAAAAAGACCCGGGTAGAGGACCTCCTCTGGGTGGGCGGCTGCATATTTATTGAATCCCTGAGCATAGGCCTCCGCTATTTTTTTGTAAGCGGGACTAATTTTCGCCTCATAATCTTTTTCTACGATGTCTTTTGCCCCGATGAATTGGGTAATAAAATCAGCCCCTGCACCGGCTTTTCCGAGCAATTTACTCAACTGGGCGTTTCCAGCTAAATAACCCTGTTGAATGGTCTTAAAATCGTCTTCTGCATGAGCCCAAGCCAAGCCATAGGCAACATCGGCATCGGTTTTTCCATAAATATGAGGGACGCCATAGGCATCCCGAACAATTTCTACATCAGATGGATTAATTTGTGCAAAAACAGTAAAGGAGAGGAGGAGGAAGAGATAACAAATGCGATTCATGTCTTTCTTTTTATTGAAATATTTTACCAATCAATACCCTACACTTTACGCAATGAGCATTGGTATGATTTTAATGTCTATTTAATCAAACAATTTTTTAGTGTAAGCTTATAACAAGATCGAAGTCAATAGTCGATAAGCGAGATAAACTCCCGTTATGGACCAAATCCACCATCTATTTTTCATGTACCATTCCATAGCTTAGTGTTTTATAGTGTTAATGGCATGCGCCAAATGAATATCTTTTTCGGTTACGCCCCCGGCATCATGCGTGGTCAAACGTATTTGCGTATGTGTATAGGCAGTAAATAGTTCGGGGTGATGGTTGTGTTTTTCGGCCAATTCAAATACCTTTTGAATGAAGCGGGTATTTTCTTTAAACGACTGAAACTTCAGATCGATGCAAATGCTTTGCTCCTCCCATCTCCATAAAGCGGGCAACTTTTTTTCCCAAGTATTTCTTGAAAGTAAGACCCGAGCGTTGTTGTCAGAAGTCAAGGAAAAGGAATTTTAAATTATACATAGCCTACAGCAACGCGAATATTTCCGTGTTGCAATATACCTTTGATCACATTTCGTAGAATTCCGCCAGTGAATTCACACTCCTAGCGGGCATCCGATGATCTATAAGTAACGTTCTTGAAATTCAGCAAGAAGTAAAAACACTATACACACAACTGAACTGGCAATAACGATTCCACCTACACCCATAATAATTAGTTTTTTCTTAAATATAATAAAAATATCAGCCTTTCCAAGTCCCGCCGTATTTGTAAAGTGGATTTGCTGTTTTTACATTTTCGAGACAATTTTTGCATACAAAAACCCATTGCAGGGGGTGTTGGTATTGAATGCGGTAGGCAATCGTCTGGGGTTGTGCACATAAGGCGCAATCTTTTTCTTTTTTCATCGTTGTAATATAGCGGGTTTTCCATTAACTTTAAATTCCTCTAGACTATATTTATATGACAAAAAGCGGTCATTTTATTTCCTGGGTTTGTTTTAAGTACAGCAGTATTGCTGTTCTCCTTTTTTGCTGGCATAGCGCTTTTGCTCAAATCGGAACCTATCCCTCTTCTTGTATTCCCCGGGATTTTGATGCTGCCGATTTTACTCCGATCAATGATGCGTCATACACCACCAATGGGGTTTTTGAGATTACGCCAGCGGCCGGGAGTCAAACCGGTTCGGTTTGGTATTCCAGACGCTTGGACTTACGGGTTAACTTTAGAATAGATGTCGATTTGTATTTGGGGGCCAATCCTGCTGGGGCCGATGGGATTGCCTTTGTTTTACAAAACTTAGATACCGGACAAGGCTCTACCGGCGGAGGATTGGGTTATGGGGGTGGTGCTCCTATACGCCCGTCCATGGCCATAGAATTCGATACCTGGTACAACTTCCCTTGGGACCCTGTCGGGGGAGCAGATCATATCGGTTTTGTTGAAAATGGAAATTCCAATATTGCCATTCCCAGTCAAGACGTCATCGAGACCATAGACCTTGAAGATGGAAATTTTCATAACGTCATCATCCAATGGGACCCCGTAACAGAGGTGTTTGAATATACCTTTACCCACGCCAATGGTACCGTGTATGCCGATCAAAAAACAGTGGATTTAATCGCTCTGATTGGTAACAATATCGCCTTCTGGGGCTTTACTGGTTCTACAGGCGGAGCCAACAATCAGCAAATGGTTCGTTTTGACAATAACTCTATATGTGTTGTAGATGCGACCTTCCCGGTGATTTTAGGCAATAATTATGCAACTACATCGGCGTCCAATACTTTGGTAGCCGAAGACCTGTCTTACTTTTGCGGGCAAATTCGGAATGGATTTTTTAATCTGGCCTACCATAACGGCGAGAATTACCAGCCTAGGGTAGGGGATTATATTTTATACAACAACTATTTTGCTGCACCACAACAACTCTTTGTAGGCAACGATATTGCCTATTTTAAGATGCAGGATTTTAATCAGATCATCGAAGTCAGAAAATCAGATGGGCTGATATTAAACGTCTACAACTGTCCTTGACGCGCTACTTTCAGGCCTTATCCGCTTAAGGATTCTTTAGTATAAATAGGGTTAACCTAGGACTTATTGTCGGTCAGGTCGCGGATGTACTGGCATTCTTCTTCTGTCCACTCAACAAAATCTACCCCGGTAAAGAAATCTTGAACCTCTCTTTGGAATAGGGTGTATTCTATAGAACGTACATTGGGAGCCATCAGTCCCCCCCCAGCATGGGAAGCGTTAAATACATCATGCCCCAACTCGTGATACATTAAGAAAATTTGCTCTCCCGTGGTTAGCCATCGGAATTTACTTTCATCGACAACAATAAGAATATAGTCTTCACAAGAACCATTGGCAATCCCAGCCGTATTTCCGGGCAAATCGTCAGAGACGAAGGTAACGTCGGTGATATGACTAAGATCAATATCGTATTGGGCAGCAGACAGCTTAAAAATGGTCCAATAAGAACTCAAAAGATTGGGGCGTGCTTGACTGTATATGGGGTCATTATCATAATCAGGTTCTACTTCTTCTACCTCAGGAATGATGACTTCAGGTTCGGTAGGGTCTTCTTCTTTACTACAGGCAAAAACAAGAAGCACTAAAAACAACGGCAAATATCTTTTCATAAATTTAGTTTTAAACAAAATTAGTAGAAATTGGGAAATTTCCTTTATGATCCCCATAGATTTAAACCTTTCATTTGTCCCAAAAATAAACAACGGTTACTATTGCTGCAATAAGAAAACCAATGGGTAAGCCCAATTGTACGGCGTTTTCCCAAAGCGGGTTCATTTTTAAAAGCATAGAGGGATGTAAAATAGCAAAAAAGGCAATCCTAAGGGGTACAAAATACGCCTTAAAATCCGTTCATAAGAGGGTGGGTCTCCTTAGCCGAATGCTTAAAATTTTTCTAGCGAGGACTTATTTTTTTTCAGGCTCTTTCCCCAACATGCGTTCCAAACGGTCGGGAATATAGTTTTGATTTACATCCTCTTCGTACCCCATAGTGGTACTAACGACCCCGTAAACGATAACACCAACAATAAGCGCAGCAATGGCTATAATTACGATAACTAATTCACTCATAGTAGTTTAATTTGTCTTAAATTATACATTCTTCGCTAATTTTCAAAATTTATCTTGAGAAAAACCTATCGTCTATTGGCTTTGTACGCTCGCCTATTTAGCTCACTAGGGTATAGGATAAAAACAAAATAAGATAGACCAACAAATACAGCCGATACTGATTCCGGAGTTTTATATAGGTTGTGTCTTCTGGATATAAAGTAAAGAGTAAGCCTTTTATTTCTCTTGTAAATAGCGGTTTGATGTTGATTTTCCAATCCTCGGTTTGGTAAACACGTTTTCTAAACTTACTCCTAAAAAAAGTGCTAGGAATTCCCCAAAGAATCAGTAAAATGAATAGCATTTCTTTCATTGCTGTAATGTACAAGGAATTTTTTTTATCTCCCCATATTGTGGGACATTCGGGTATTGGGCCCTTAAAATCGGGACCAGCCCCGTTTCCTTATCCATTTAATAATCCTTTATTTTCAAGCGGTTATTTTTAAAGAAATGATATTTCTGTTGAATAGAATTTAGGGTATTGACAAAAATACAAGGGTCTTAGAGGAATTTAAATCGCTTAAAACCAATTCTTTATACATTTATGTAGGGATTCGTTTATTGCTAAATAGAAGAAGATGAAAAAGAAAGGGAAAATTTATTTGGTGGTTTTATTCCATACGACCTTATTGAGTTTTATAGAATTGCACCCCTTGCCCTTTAAGGGGGTTAAAAAGAATCTTCCGTTTTATTTTATGGATTAATGCAGGGAATGACCGCTATAGTGGTTTCATATAATTAATTTTTTTAGGATTTGGGTCTTCCCTGCATTTTCCTATAGTATCTTGCATCGCTTTTTAATGTACAGTTGATGTCTATCCGCGCCTTACAATTCTCGTTATTTTTTCTCCTCTTTTTGGGCTGTAAAAAACAAAAAGACACTCCCTGTGTGTGTACTAGAGAATACAAGCCCGTTTGCGCAGGCGATACACAATACGCAAATCCGTGTATGGCCCGCTGTGCTGGGTATAAAACCGCTGAAATGACCTTTATTTTAACCCAAGATCAAATCGATTCGGGTATATTGGTCAGTGTAGATTGTTCCCAATCTCCCTAGGTTTCTCGGCCTGTCGAGGGGCTTTGTTCAGTAGTTTATGTTAAGCCTTTATATGTTTAGGAAAGCCTTTTCTTCAACCAGTAAATTTTCACCAAAGTTTATTGTTGTAATTAACATAATTATTTTTATGAGCGTTTAGATATGTCTTTGCGTAAACCCATAAAAAATTGTTATTGAGTTGTTTAAATGTCATGAAGGTAGACGTTTGATTTAATTTCATTAACTTTAAGTATGAAAAACCGGCTTTCTCTTTTTTTGTTTATTCTAATGGTATTTTCCATTTTCTACGGGTGTACTGCGGTTGAGGAGGAGGCTGTATCTCCAAGGCCCACCCAATATAGTTTGACGGTTACCGCTTCTGCAGGCGGGCGGGTATCTCCCGAGGCAACAGGAACGTATAATGAAGGCACAACAATGACCCTTTCTGCTATTCCCGATGAGGGCTATAGGTTTGTGCGATGGTTGGGAAGTGATAATGACAACGGCAGATGTGGAAGAATCAATACCCCCGTACGCGGGTATTGTAGATGTATTGTCACCCTATATTCAAATAGAGACATTCAAGCTTTTTTTGAAATGGATAACGAATAAAAAGGGGTGGGATACCTACCCCCTCTGGCGTGCGTCTTTGACCCTTTACAATTTAAAGAACCTGGACGAAAAGGCCGTAGATTTTATTTCCCGATACAGAATTTTGAGAAGATGTTTCCTAAAAGTTCGTCATTGGTCACTTCTCCCGTAATCTCCCCAAGATGATAAAGGGCCTGACGCAGGTCTATGGCCAACAGGTCACTGGATAGATGGTCATCTATGCCTTGTTGCACTTTGATTATTTCGCCCAAAGCTGCGTTT
>WTJB01000246.1 GCA_011526335.1 Candidatus Arcticimaribacter sp. | reverse complement strand
GAATAAAGCCAAGTCTAATAATCAATTATGCCTCAGTAGAAGGTGCTTCTTCTGTGTTGTTGTTTTCTTCTTCGTCTTTCTTTGTCTCCTCTTTTTTGTCAAAAGGGCGTTCGCCAAGAATTTCGACAAGATCGTCTTTAAAAATCACTTCTTTTTCCAATAAACGATCGGCCAATGCTGTTAGTTTCTCTTTGTTTTGGGCCACTAAATTGCAGGCTCTTTCGTATTGAAATTCTACGAGCGTAGATATTTCTTTGTCTATTTTTTGAGCGGTCTCTTCAGAATAAGGTTTCGAGAATGTTTGATCTGTCTGTCCGGTTGAGTCATAGTAGGTGATGTTTCCGATCTCTTCATTCAGACCATACACGGTTACCATAGCTCTTGCTTGACGGGTTACTTTTTCTAAATCACTGAGTGCGCCAGTAGAGATTTTATCAAAAATCACTTTTTCGGCAGCACGTCCACCAAGGGTAGCACACATTTCGTCGAGCATTTGTTCCGTCCGAACAATCATACGCTCTTCGGGTAGATACCATGCAGCCCCTAAAGACTGTCCTCTAGGAACAATGGTTACCTTTACTAGTGGTGCGGCAAATTCGAGGAACCAGCTTACCATGGCATGACCTGCCTCGTGGAAAGCAATGGTTTTTTTCTCTCCTTCGGTAATGATTTTATTTTTCTTTTCAAGACCTCCTACAATGCGGTCAACAGCATCTAGGAAATCTTGTTTTCCGACAGATTTTTTGTTTTTTCGTGCGGCTATAAGTGCGGCTTCATTACAGACATTGGCAATGTCTGCTCCAGAGAACCCAGGCGTTTGTTTAGAGAGAAAATCTACATCCAGTGTCTTGGTTGTTTTTAAAGGTCCTAGATGTACTTTAAAGATTTCTTTACGCTCACGTACGTCAGGGAGGTCAACATAGATTTGTCGATCAAAGCGTCCAGCCCGCATGAGTGCCTTGTCCAAAACATCCGCTCTGTCGGTAGCAGCCAACACAATAACATTGGTGTTGGTGCCAAAACCATCCATTTCGGTTAAAAGCTGGTTAAGGGTGTTTTCTCTTTCGTCGTTAGAGCCTGTAAAATTGTTTTTCCCCCGTGCACGTCCGATAGCATCAATTTCATCAATAAATATAATGGCAGGCGATTTCTCTTTGGCTTGTTTAAAGAGGTCCCGAACACGTGAGGCCCCTACACCCACAAACATTTCTACAAAGTCAGATCCAGATAAAGAGAAAAAGGGAACTTTTGCCTCTCCAGCTACGGCTTTAGCCAAAAGTGTTTTTCCGGTTCCAGGTTGTCCTACCAGGAGGGCTCCTTTTGGAATCTTACCTCCTAGAACAGTGTATTTTTGGGGATTTTTTAAAAAGTCTACGATCTCTTGTACCTCTTCTTTGGCGCCTTCTAATCCGGCAACATCTTTGAACGTTACTTTTATATCGCTTTTTTCATCAAAGAGTTTGGCTTTCGATTTTCCTATATTGAATATTTGTCCACCAGCTCCACCTCCGGCATTTCCAGACATTCTTCGCATGATGAAAATCCATACCAATACGATGACGATGATCGGAAGGAAGCTGAGGATAACGTCAAAGAATTTATTTTCAATGGTCACAAATTCATAGTTAAAACTCACCCCTCGGTCGCGGGCGCTTTCCAATCTTTCTTGAAAAAGTTTTAGGTCCCCAAATTCAAAAGCATAATGGGGGCCTTTTATGTTTTCTTGACCTAAAATATTTTTAGCCTTCGCCGCTTTGTGCTCGGTTTTATCTAAAGCTTCTCTAGAAAGAAATATTTTAGCAATCTTTTCATTCTGAATCACCACCTTTTCGACATCTCCATTGTTAAGGTGACGTAAAAAATCAGAGGTGTTGGTTTTGTTTGTCGTTGCTGCTCCTCCTTCTCCAATCAAACTACTGCCGATGAGAAGAACGGCGATGATGCCATAAATCCAATACAGATTAAACTTAGACGTCGTGTTTTTCTTTTTCTTTGCCATTTTTATTAATAGTTTGAAGCAATTTGAGTGGTTTTTGCATCGCCCCAAAGTTCTTCAATATTGTAAAATTCTCTTGTTTGTTTCTGAAAAACATGCACTACCACGTTGATGTAGTCCATCAATACCCATTCGGCATTTTCTAGACCTTCTGTGTGGTAGGGTTTTTCTTTTAAGGCTTTACTGACCAATTTTTGTATGGAGTTCACAACAGCACCCACATGGGTATTGGAGGTTCCAGAACACACCACAAAATAGTCGCAGACCGTATTGTCCAAATCGCGTAAATCCAAAAGTTTTATGTCAAGACCTTTTACTTCTTCAATTCCTGAGATGATTTGAGCGATAAGGTGGTCTGCACCGTGGGTGGTTTTTGTCATTAAAATTATTTTCTTTATTACAAATTTATCACTTTATTGGCAGACAATACAGTTTCCCATGCCATATTTCAATCTAATCAAACTTGATGCCATCGATTCTACCAATGAAGAGCTAAAACGCCGTCATCATTTGGCTTTGGCCTCTTCAAAAGATTTGATTTGGGCGGAAAGTCAATCGAAAGGAAAAGGGCAGCGCAATGCTTCGTGGGATAGCGAACCCTACAAAAACCTAACGTTTTCCATCTACCAAGCCCTGCCCAAAGGCTTTGTTTTTGACCTTATGCAGGCCAATGCTAGGATCACGCTTGCCATTCATACGGCCCTTAAAGCGTTTTATATTCCATCCCTTCGGATAAAATGGCCGAACGACATTTTGTCAGGAAATAAGAAAATAGCTGGGGTGCTTATCGAAACTATTTTTCGCGGTTCTGAATGCGTGGCCATGATTATAGGGTTAGGGATAAATGTCAATCAGACCAATTTTCAAGGATTAGAACGGGCGAGTTCTATGGCCGTCCTGGCTGGAACCAAATTTTCTAGAGCTGAAGTTTTAGCGGCAGTTCAAAAGGTTTTGGCGGAGGCCTTAGAAGACCGCACGCCCAAAGATCAATTGCTACAACAGTACAACGATTTACTCTTTAAAAAAGACATCCCTACTAGTTTTCGGGTAGGAGATCATGTCTTTACGGGCTGCCTACGTGGGGTAACCCCTGAAGGAAAACTTCTGGTAGAAAATGAAGAAAGTGAATTTTCTACCTACGCCATCAAAGAAGTGGAACTGTTATACTAACGTCCCCATTCTGATGGAGCTGTTCTCCAAGACTTTAAGGTGGCTTGTTGTTCTTCAGAAATGGCTTTTGTTTGGGTGGCAAAAGCAAGAAGATGATCATAATCGCTCAGCGTGTATAAGGGAATACCTGCCGATGAAAAGTTGGTTTGGGCTTTTTCAAATCCATAGGTAAACAAGGCAATCATACCAAGAACATCAGCGTTCGCTTCCTTAAGCGCACTGACGGCATTGAGGCTGCTCATTCCAGTGCTGATTAAATCTTCGACAACCACCACCTTTTTGTCTGGATTTAGATAACCTTCAATTTGATTTTGCCTTCCGTGTTTTTTAGGTTCTGGGCGAACATAGACAAACGGAAGGTCGAGCGCTTGTGCAACCAAGGCTCCAATGCCAATGGCTCCGGTGGCCACTCCTGCAATGGTAATGTCCGTTCCGTAAAGATCTTTTATCTGATTTGCTATTGTTTCCGCTAAAAAAGTTCTAACTTCCGGAAACGATAATGCCAAACGATTGTCACAATATATGGGAGATTTCCAACCACTTGCCCAGATAAAGGGGTCTTCGGGTTGCAATTTTATGGCGTTAATGTTTAAAAGATATTCGGCAGTTTTTAAGGCTGTTGTTTCATTGTAAATCATACGCAAATGTATAAAGTATTTTTCAATCAAAAGCCACTATATTTAACGACTACTTTACAAAAACAAACAACAGAATTTCCCTTATTTTTCGCGAAGTACACCTCAAAAGAATTCATTATCAAAGCATTGAAATCAAAAAAGTGTAAAGGGATTTACTTGTACCACGCGAAAGAGGATAAATTGTGGCAACATTTTCTTCGTTTTTTTCCAGTGGTGGTCGCTGCAGGGGGCTTTGTTCAGCATAAAGATGAAAAACGCTATTTGTTTATTTATCGAAACGATAAATGGGATTTACCCAAGGGAAGGGTAGAGAAAAAAGAAAACATTCAGAAAGCAGCAATCCGAGAGGTAGAAGAAGAAACGGCTGTTCAAAACGTTGAAATCACTGGGATTTTACCTACTACCTTTCATATTTTTAAACGCAACAATGTCTACAAGCTTAAGAAAACGTTTTGGTATGCTATGCGTACAGACTTTGAGGGTACTTTAGAACCGCAAACAGAAGAAGGCATAGAAAAAGCGGTGTGGAAAGAAGAAAAAGATTTTGAGCATCTTTTTGAAAACGCGTATGAAAATATTAAAGAAGTCGTACGCTACTCTCCTTCATGAGTCACGGCATCGGGAACCATGCTGCTGTAATCTCCATTAAAGTGCATAACCTCGCGCACTATACTACTGCTGATAAATGCCGTGGCAGAAGAAGTCAACAGAAAAACGGTTTCTATTTCCGAGAGGGTTCTGTTGACATGCGTTATGGATTTTTCAAATTCAAAATCTGCAGGGTTGCGCAAGCCGCGTAAAATAAATTTTGCGCCGATCTCCTGACAAAAATTTACTGTCAGCCCCTCGTAGGATTGTACTTTGATTTTTGATTCCTGCGAAAAAGTTTCTTCTATAAACCGTATACGTTGGTCAAGACTAAACCTATATTTTTTATTGGAATTAACCCCAATAGCAATAACCAACTCGTCAAAAAGGGGTAGGGAGCGTTGAATAACATCAACATGACCGAGTGTTATAGGATCAAATGAACCGGGAAAAATAGCTTTTCTCATAGGTCTAAATTACACTTTTTTACGGAGGCAGCTTTGAATGAGCTCTTCGAGCACTTCCAAAAGCGTAAGACCAGCGTTCTCCAGTTGTTGTGGAATGATGCTTTGAAGCGTCATCCCCGGGATGGTGTTGACCTCTAGCAGGTGAGGAATATCGTTATGAAAAATAAATTCACTTCGTGTAATACCACGCAACCCTAGTTTTTGATAGATGCTTTTGGCCAAGTCCTTTACTTGTTTTTTCCAGTCTTCGGGGAGGTCAGCTGGAGTAATTTCTTGGGACTTTCCAAGATATTTGGCCTCATAATCAAAAAAGGCATTTTCACTAATAATTTCTGTAATGGGCAAAACTTTTATATCTCCCTTCCATTCCATGACACCAACGGTTACTTCTCTACCCGATAAAGCACTTTCGATAATCAATTGCGTATCTTCTTCAAAAGCTTTATGAATTGAGGGGGTTAGATCATCCGCTTGGTCAACTTTATAGACTCCAAAACTGCTTCCTGCTCTATTGGCTTTCACAAAACAGGGAAGCCCTACCTGTTCTAATATTTCATCGGGGTTTATGCTTTGACCTTTGTCCAAGCTGAAACTCTTTGCGGTAGGAATACCAAAACTTTTTGCAACAGAAAGACAATCTCTTTTGTTGTACGTCAATCCAGCACTATAGGCATCACAACTGGTTTGGGGAATCCCCAAAAGGGTTAAATAGGCCGCTAGCATTCCATCCTCACCAGGGGTTCCATGTATCATATTGACTACAGCGTCAAAACCATAAGTTTTACCCTTCTTGATAAAAGTAAAGTCCTTCGCTAAGG
>WTJB01000129.1 GCA_011526335.1 Candidatus Arcticimaribacter sp. | reverse complement strand
GGTACGGTATAAATTCCAGAATACCACCCTCTAAAGGAGTTTAAATACCTTTTGGAATACGCTTCAAAGTCATCCCTATCAACATCAACTGTAGTTGTATTTACCTCTGATAATGGCTGAAGAGTTATCTTGTCGTTGACAATGTTAATGACTTTATATCCATTGACTTCTTTAAAAGCATCAACTTGGTCTAATAGTTTACCTCCAAAATGATAATTTTTACCAACCTCAACTTCGGTCTGAGATAACATTAAATGTGTGGAACACAGCAGTAGATAAAAGCATATTTTTTCATAAGTTCTAAAGATTTTGGTTCCCCCTAAACTGTTTTAGATTTTAGATAAATCCAAAAAAATGTCGTGAACGGTAAAAGAAATGACGTGAATGGAAGTACGGCTATCTCTTTTTGAATCTGTATCTTCGAAGTGTGCAAAAAAAGACCACCTATACCCTAGAAGAAGCGCAAAAAAAATTAGAGCATTATTGTGCCTATCAAGAGCGTTGTCATATAGAAGTGACCAAAAAACTAGAAGGGATGGGAATGATTCCGCAGGCCATAGACCAGATCATTGGACATTTAATTCAAGAGAATTATTTAAACGAAAGTCGCTTTGCACAAAGCTTTGCCCGTGGAAAATTCCGCATCAAAAAATGGGGAAAACAACGCATTGTTCGGGAGCTTAAACAACGACAACTTTCTGACTTTACCATCCGGCTGGCCCTAAAAGAAATCACAGAAGAAGACTACCATAACACGCTCTACGCCTTGGCTGAGAAATTTTGGACCGCCAACGCACACCGCCCACTTGTCTTACGCAAGAAAAAAGTAGTGGATGCCCTCCGTTATAGAGGGTGGGAATCGCAACTGATCTTTACCGCTTTAGCCGATTTAGAAAGCGACTTGCACGCCCAATAAACCATTCCCCAAAGGCATAGGAACCAAGTTGGTTTCGGTGTACCTTTCGTTAAAAATGTTGTTGGCCATAAAGACAACAGTCCATATGTTTTTACGCCATTGCACGCTAGCATCTAGGACCTGATAGGCGTCCATCGTGGGGCGTTGCGCCCGTTTAAACGAAATTGAGGTGGTTAACGCCTTACTGATTTGCCCGATATAATTAAACGTCAAGTGGTGACGCAAACTATTGATGCTGTAACGCGAAAAGTTGATGTTTATGGCTTTTATATCATCCTTTAAATACACATACCCCATGTTGAACTGCTGGGGCTGACTTCCTAAAACAAAGGTCGTTTTGGCTTCCAATTCTAGTCCTTTTGTATTTACCCGTCGCACATTAGTGGCCTGAAAAGGATCCGTCTCAGATTCGCTAATATAATCGATGAGGTTTTCTGCATCTCTATTGAATAGAGCAGCAGTTATTTGCCAACTGTTCTTTATCCACCGTAGTCCAATTTCCTCGGTTAAGGCTTCTTCGGGTTGTAAGTTTTCATTTCCTAGAGTTCTCGAGTCACTATAGAATAAATCTGTAAAGGTAGGTATACGGTAGGTGTAGCCTATATTCCCGTAGAGACGTAGATTTTGATTCAAGGCATATCCAATATCTAAACCTGGGAAAAACTGTGTTCCAAAGTCGCTATAATGGGTCAGTGCTGCCCCTGGAGTAATGTCTAATCTACGATCATCAAACAGAAAACGGTGCTCGGCAAATAGGGTTGTCATAAGCCGCTCTCTGTTGCCCAGATTGTTGCTGGCGATACTTACGCGGGCAATATCTACACCTACGCCTGTAGTCCCATAAACATTCGAATGAGAAGCATCTAAAGCCGCTCCCACTTTATGTAGGATGTGAAGATTGCGGTAGAGCGCTGGATTGTTGCGTACAAAGAGATATTCGTCTTGACCTCTTCGCCAGTACAGTCTAGGTTTAAACACCCAGTTATTTTTTTGAATACGCGAAGAAAAGGCAACTAAACTTCCTTGTGTTTCTTCGTATTGGTCTGTATTTGTTGGACGTGCATAAAATCCGTTGGCGCCAAACTTACGATCAGAGAAGGAAGCAATAAAATCTATGGGAAATTTATCTTTGTTGAACTGCCCTTTTAAAAATACATTATGGTTGTCAAAATCGGTATTGTAACGGTAGCCCTCGGCTGTTTTAAACGAATAGTGGGCCAAAAGACTGGTTTTTTCATTAGACGTCCCCAGGGTTCCTTCAAGGTTGATTTGGTCATAGGATCCGATTTGAGCTGTCATCACTGCTGTAGATTCCAAATTCGTTTTGGTCACAATATTGATGGCTCCGGTAAAGGCGTTTTGCCCAAAAATCCGAGCAGCAGGACCCTTTAAAATTTCCACCCGTTCAATCACCTCAATGGGTAAAGCCAGGTTTAGGGTATGGTGCCCGGTATGGGCATCATCCAACTTTACACCGTCAATCAATAAAAGGGTCTGATCAAAGCCTCCTCCACGGATGTACAAATCGGCTTGCATCCCTCCAATGCCTCTTCTGCGGATATCGATGCCTGCAACTTGCTGCAACAAATCCGTTACATTGGTTACCCCTACTTTGCGAATATTTTCTTTGGATATGATTTGTATCGAACGGGCATTTTCGCTTAGCGGGAGATCGATACGGGTAGAACTTACAATGACCTCTTTTAAGTTTTTGGTAGCAATAGAGTCATTGGATTGTTGCGCATGGGCATAACAACTTATACTCATTAAGAGTACGAGTACATAATGTTTCATAGGATAAAAGGTTTAGGGTTTAGGTTTAAATTTGGGTGAGGGAAGAGAGTGTTTTAGTCGCTCAGCAAAATAATTTTGTTGTTGCGCATTTCTACAGTACCAGAAGTAATAGAAAAGAAGGTTTCGTCTTTTCCTACACTTTCGAACAGATCTTTAACACTTTCTCCTAGGGTAATGCTTCCTTTTATCTTCACTACTCCTGCTTGAAGAGTAGAGACAATAGGGGCGTGGTTCTCTAAGAGTTGAAAACTTCCCTTTGTGCCGGGGAGGGTGAGGGCCTCAACTTCCCCGGTAAATAAGGTGGCTTCGGGTGAAATAATTTCTAAATACATTATTCTTCCGCTAACATTTTTTCTCCAGCTTCAATCGCTTCTTCAATAGATCCTTTTAAGTTAAACGCAGCTTCTGGAATATGATCCAATTCTCCGTCCATAATCATATTGAATCCTTTGATGGTTTCTTTAATATCTACTAATACCCCAGGAATACCGGTAAACTGCTCCGCTACGTGGAACGGCTGAGATAAGAAACGTTGTACACGACGTGCACGAGATACAGCTAGCTTATCTTCTTCAGAGAGTTCTTCCATCCCAAGGATAGCAATAATGTCTTGTAATTCTTTATAACGTTGCAACAACTCTTTTACGCGTTGTGCACAGTTGTAGTGGTCATCTCCTAAAATCTCTGGTGTAAGAATTCGCGAGGTAGAATCCAATGGGTCTACCGCAGGATAAATTCCTAACTCTGCAATTTTACGTGACAATACGGTCGTAGCATCTAAGTGCGCAAAGGTAGTCGCAGGCGCGGGATCTGTTAAGTCATCCGCAGGGACATATACCGCTTGTACAGAGGTAATCGATCCTTTTTTGGTTGATGTAATACGTTCTTGCATGGCACCCATCTCTGTTGCCAAGGTAGGCTGGTATCCTACCGCAGAAGGCATACGCCCTAGAAGTGCAGACACCTCTGAACCTGCCTGGGTAAATCGGAAGATGTTATCCACAAAGAAAAGTACATCTTTTCCTTGTCCATCTCCAGCACCATCACGGAAATACTCTGCAATGGTCAATCCAGAAAGCGCTACACGAGCACGTGCTCCTGGAGGTTCGTTCATTTGTCCAAACACAAAGGTTGCTTTGGAATCTTTCATGGCTGTTTTGTCTACTTTAGACAAATCCCATCCGCCTTCTTCCATAGAGTGTAAGAAGTCGTCTCCGTATTTTATAATCCCTGATTCTAACATCTCGCGCAAAAGGTCGTTCCCTTCACGGGTACGTTCTCCAACTCCTGCAAATACAGAAAGTCCTCCGTGTCCTTTGGCGATATTGTTGATCAATTCCTGAATCAAAACTGTTTTTCCTACACCGGCACCCCCAAATAGACCGATCTTTCCTCCTTTGGCGTAAGGCTCGATCAAATCAATCACTTTGATACCTGTAAACAACACTTCTGTAGAAGTAGACAGTTCTTCAAAGGCAGGAGCTTCACGGTGAATAGGCAAACCTTCTTCTCCGGCTTTCGGCAAGTTTCCTAGACCATCAATAGCATCTCCGATAACGTTGAAGAGACGTCCATACACCTCATCACCAATTGGCATTTGAATTGGATTTCCGGTAGCGTTTACTACTGCGCCACGACTCAATCCGTCTGTAGAGTCCATCGAAATGGTACGTACGGTGTCTTCGCCAATATGCGATTGCACTTCCAGTACAAGGTTCCCTGCAGCAGTTTCTACTTCAAGTGAATCATAGATACGCGGAAGGCTGTTGTCTTTCCCTTCAAAAACTACATCGACAACGGGGCCGATAATTTGTGAAATTTTTCCTGTATTTGATGCCATATGGAATCTTTTTTTGGTATAGTAATAATTGGATGCAAATATAGTACTTCCAAGAGGAATAAAAGGTTTTTTCCTTCTTTTTTACAAGTGAAATTTAGAAGTTTTTATTCTTGCTAAAAAGAGCTTATTTTCGGGAGTGAAATGAAAAAATTGTTTTACCACTTTTTGGTCGCCGTTTTACGTCTTTACAACCGATTTTACTTTAGGCGTTTTAGGGTATATGGGCGTGAAAATATTCCTAAAAATGGAAGTGTTTTGTTCTCTCCCAACCATCAAAATGCTTTCTTAGATCCGCTCTTGGTAGGAACAACATGCGGAAAATCTTTACACTCCCTTACCCGCAGTGATGTTTTTGGGGGGCCTTACCAATGGTTTTTGGATGCACTCCAAACCCTGCCCGTCTACCGAATTCGCGATGGGTATGACCAGCTAAGGAAAAACGAAGCTGTTTTTGATCGCTGCCACGCGCTTTTAGGAAATGGCCAGAGCATGATGATGTTTTCGGAAGGACAGCATCATGATGAATATTTTTTGCAACCGCTATCTAAAGGGAGTTCACGACTTGCGATGGAGGCACAATTAAAGGCCCCCGACCACCCCATCTACATTCAAGCAGTTGGGCTTAATTTTGGTCATCATATTCATCCTTTTCACGATGTTCATATCGTATACGGGAAAGCGATTTTATTGCAAGATTATCTTGAAGAATACAAAAACAATGCCCCAAAGACTTTGAATAAACTCCGAAATCTACTTCAAAAGGAAATGAAGGCCTGTTTATGGTTGCCCGAGAACGATGAAGAATACCGAGACAAAAAAGAATTCATCAACGGTCAAAACACTTCCTTAGACTTTCATGAATTTAAAGCGCAATTGACAAAAGAAGATCCCGCACTGAAACATAAAAGATCAGAACCTATTGGGCTTAGCTTACTTCAAACTCTATTGGGACTTTTTAATCTTCTCCCGTATGCTGTGGTACAGCACATCATGAAAAAGTTTAAAGATCCCGTTTTTAAGGGTTCGGTAAACTACCTTATTGGCCTGGTCGTTTTTCTTCTTTGGTGGCTGTTTTTGGGTGGTATTGGACTGTTTTTAGGAAATATAAATATTTCTATATCATTGATATTGTGTAGCTTAACAC
>WTJB01000303.1 GCA_011526335.1 Candidatus Arcticimaribacter sp. | reverse complement strand
TATAAAACCTCAGAAGTGGGGGATTATCTTGCCGACTTGATTGCCAAGGCGTAAATCTGAATACATAATATATTATATAAAACCCCTCTTTTGAGGGGTTTCCTTTTTTTACTACATTTAGTTGTAAAACAACTAATTAGCTTTATCACAACTAAATAGACAACATAAATTAACTTAAACAACATGAAAAAACTACCCCCAAAAGTTACCGGCATTGGTGGCATCTTCTTTTTTTCTAAAAATCCTGATAAAACAAAGCAATGGTATGCCCAGCATTTGGGCTTGGCCACCAACCCCTGGGGAAGCACCTTTGAATTTCGGAATGCCTACCGCCCTGAGGAAATCAATTACCTGCAATGGAGCCCTTTTGAGCAAGACAGTGATTATTTTTCGCCCTCCAAAAAAGCATTTATGATCAATTACCGAGTACAAAACATCGAGGGCATGGTGGAAAAGCTTAAAAAAGAAGGCGTCAATGTATTGGACGAAATCACAAGTTACGATTATGGAAAATTTGTCCATCTACTTGATGATGAGGGAAATAAAATCGAGCTATGGGAACCTATAGACCACGTTTTTACGGCTATGGGAGGGGAAACCACGAAATAATTTAATTGGTCAACCAATTTTTTTTCTAAAACGCCTATCTTAGGAAAAGGATTTATGGAAGAAAGACCACTTATTTATATCATGGGCGTATCGGGCTCGGGCAAAAGTACGGTAGGTACTGCCCTGGCTGAGGCGTTGGGGCTTCCCTTTTATGACGGAGATGACTTTCATCCACAGTCCAATCTCGCTAAAATGGCTTCTGGAACTCCCCTTACCGATGAAGATCGTTGGGGGTGGCTAGAAAAAATCCATACCCACGCTCAGAATGAAGTTTTGAAAAAGGGAGCCGTTATTGCCTGCTCGGCTTTAAAGCAAAGCTATCGAGCTGTTTTAAGCAAAGGCATTTCCAATATCTCTTGGGTTTATTTGGAGGGTAGTTTTACCCAAATCAAAACCCGTATGGAAAAACGCAAAGGCCATTTTATGCCCCCTGCCCTACTGCAATCTCAATTCGACAGTTTGGAGGCTCCTCCAAACGCCTATACCCTATCTATTGATCATAGCGTAGCCGAAATGGTTGCGCAATTAACGCCTTTATTTTTGAAAAAAACAGATTTTGGCCTCCTTGGACTGGGGGTCATGGGCAAAGGTCTTGCTCGAAATTTAGCCCATAATGGTCAGACATTATCCCTGTACAACCGACATCTTGCCGGGGTAGAAGAAAACATTGCAAAAGATTTTCAAGCTGCTCATCCTGAATTTAAAGAAGCGCTAGCGTTTGATTCCTTAGCGCCCTTCGTGAATTCTATAGCCGAGCCACGGAAAATATTATTGATGGTTCCCGCGGGGAATACCGTGGATGAAGTCATAGAAGCGTTGATACCGCTGTTGTCTCCAGGTGACATTGTCATAGACGGCGGAAATTCGCATTACAAAGCCACCTTAGCCCGGAGCAAACGATTAGAAAATCAAAAGCTACACTATTTTGGTATGGGTGTATCTGGGGGTGAAGAAGGTGCACTAAACGGACCTTCCCTTATGGTGGGGGGAGATAAAAATAGTTATCCGCTGATTCAAAATACACTAGAAGCCATTGCCGCCAAAGATAAAGATGGAAAGGGCTGCTGCAGTTATATTGGAACAGATGGGAGTGGTCATTTTGTAAAAATGGTGCATAACGGCATAGAATATGCCGAAATGCAATTGCTAGCAGAGCTTACAAGCCTCCTCAAAGCGCAAGGAAAAAGCTATGATGAAATGGCCCATCTTCTGGAAAGCTGGCAAAAAAGGGACAACAGCTACCTTTTGGAGATCACTACCGAAATTCTAAAAACCAAAGAGGAAAATACGCCCTTAGTCGATAAAATCTTAGACAAAGCAGGCAATAAAGGAACCGGAAATTGGACGGCCATAGCCTCTGCACAGTTAGGCTTGCCCAGTACCATGATAACGGCTGCCCTTTATGCTCGCTATACCTCTTTTTTTAAAGGCGTTCGTGTTTCCGCAGAGCAACAGTTTAGCGCTGTCCAGAAAAAATCGGTTGACATCCGTCCAGAGGCATTATTTAATGCCTTTAGGTTTGCACGTTTGATCAATCACTATCAAGGATTTAGAATTATTCATACGGCTTCAAAAGCGAATCATTGGGAGATTGACTTTTCCAACTTGGCACGCACTTGGACAAAGGGCTGTATCATTCAATCGGATTTGATGCAGGAATTGGTCAGTGCATTAACCGAAACAGAAGATCTCTTGACGCACCCTGACCTTATAAAGGAAGTCAACCAATTGTATCCCGATGCACAAAACACTGTGGCCTTGGGCATTACTGCTTCCTTAGACTTACCCTGTTTTACAGCAGCTGTTCAGTATTTGATTGCCCATAGCACGGCAAATTCTTCAGCGAATATCATACAAGCTCAGCGCGACTATTTTGGGGCACACACTTACCAAAGAACCGATGACCCAACGGGTCAGTTTTATCATACACAATGGAAAAAATAACACCCATGAATGCAACACCTTCTTCTTCAGTACTTAAAAAAATAATTGCTCTTGTATTGGCCTTTGGGCCAGGAATATTTGCCATTGGCTATACGATAGGAACCGGAAGTGTTACCTCAATGATTGTGGCTGGAAGTCGCTTTGGAATGCAATTGCTCTGGGTGCTTTTTCTTAGCTGTCTCTTTACGGGATTATTGATGTACGTCTATGGAAATTTTGCTTTAATCACAGGAGAAACAGCACTATACGGAATAAAAAAGCATTTAAAATACGGCAAAACCCTTGCCTTGCTTATTATACTGGGCATTACCTTTGGTCAATGGAATTCTTTGATGGGGATACTAGGAATTTCTTCCAATATCATATTTGAAATAATTGCACTAAACAATACCGGTATTCGTGCATATGAATATGAAGTTGTGCTTAGTATTGCTATCCTCATTATAGCTATCTTTTATGGTATTACCCTAATGGGGAAATACAGTTTTTTTGAAAAAGTATTGATCCTTTTCGTTACTCTAATGGGAGGGTCATTTTTTATTTCCCTCTTTTATGTATATCCGTTACCACTGGATGTAGTCAAAGGTATCGTACCGAGCCTTCCTGACGTTCCGGGAGCAAAAATGTTGGTGGCTGCCTTTGTAGGAACAACCATGGCAGCAGCTACTTTTCTTTCTAGACCTCTATTTGTAAAAGGAAAAGGCTGGACAATTAAAGATTTACAAACACAAAAAAAGGATTCTATTATTGCGGCAACATTAATTTTCATTATTAGTGGAACCATCATGGCTGTTGCCTGTGGGGCATTGTATTATAATGGACAAGAAGTAAAACAAGTACTCGACATGGCTGGAACCTTGGAACCTGTAGCTGGGAAATGGGCGGTCACCCTATTTTTCTTTGGTACCCTTAGTGCAGGTTTGTCTTCTATTTTTCCGTGCTTACTGATCGCCCCTCTATTGTTGGCAGATTACCAGTCGGGGACTTTAGATACAAGTTCTAAACAATTTCGTGTCATAACCGCTATTGCATCTTGTGTGGCTCTTATTGGTCCTATTTTAGGGGCTAGACCTATTCCTTTACAAATTTTATCCCAGGTTTTTAATGTGTTTGTACTCCCCTTGGTTATTTTATGTATCGTTTTACTTTTGCGAAAAACAACATTGATGAAAGGACATAAAACCTCTTCTTTGGTGTATGTAGGATTGTATGCGGCGCTATTTTTCTCCCTTGTTATCTCCTATAATGGGGTGGTGGCATTGATTAATTATTAAATACAACGGTAAAAAAAATGTACCTTAAACAAAACATTAAAAACGAATCCTCATGACTTTAAATCAGCTAAAGAGTTTTTTATGGCAGTGCACAAAATTGAATTTTTTCTTTTTGCTCTTTGTCTTTATCGTCCTACTATTTTCAGACCAGGTCTACCTAATACACCAATATTTCTATGGTGGTACTTCGATAGATTTCAAAAAAGATCTTTACCTCATTATGGGCCTCTATAAACTGATGTGGGTTTTCTTTAACCTCATCCCCTATTACGTCGTTCGGACGATAGAAAAACAAAATTAGCGCAGACGCTTTTCTATTTCATCTTTTATAATCTTACTCCAAACCGCATAGCCTTGAGGATTGAGATGCAGTTGATCTGCTACAAATAGTTCGGTTTTGGGTTTGCCTTGCGCATTTAAAAATGCGGCAGCCGTCTCTACAAAGTACAGGTTCTCTGTTTTATCACAATAGGCTTTTATTTTATTATTTACACATTGGATATCCTCCCATTGGGCCCATCGGCTTTGGGTTGGTGTGATTTCAATCCATAAAAAAGGAACATCTGGGTGGCGCGCTTTGGCTTGCTGGACAAAGAATTTAAACAAGCGTTTTATACGTTGCGGTCGTTCGTCTTCAGCTACCCCTTTAATGTCGTTGGCAATAAAACCGATGATCGCTCTGGGGTTGCAGTTTCCAAAAAGAGCTTCAGGAAAAAAAATGGCATCCCGCAAATGTGCTCCGCCGTACCCTCTTTGTATAACAGGATAGGGCGCCATATCTTCTTTGAGCGTTTCCCATAAACGAATGCTAGAACTTCCCAAAAACAAAAGACTTTTTCCCGATGCAGAGCTGTTATTTTCCTCCTTAAAAGCTTCTATTTCGGGTATCGCCCAAGCATAACTTTCCTTTGGGTAACGCTTTAAAGGAGAGCATGAAACAAGAAAAATACAGAGGGCAAATAAGGATAAATACGGTCTTGGCATTTTATTTTTTTATACCTTTAAGATACTCAATCTTACGAATACCCTACTTATGAAAAATCTATTCCTTTTCTTTTTGCTTTGCTCTATGTGCATATGGGCCCAAGAAGACAATCAAGCTACCGGTACAAACATTCAAACCTATACGCCTTCCAAACTATTGTCGCAAGGACAGTGGGACATCAAATGGTTTAACAATCTCTACACTGAAATAAAAGGTGTTGATGAACACGGAAACAGCTCTAGTTTTCCAAGACAAAACTTTTTTACTGCTAGCCTGGATGTTTTTACGGGAGCCAGCAAAAACAACCGTGTCAATGTAGGAATATTGGTAGAATATCGATCTAATACGACCCGGGGACTTGACGCTTTTGCACCATTGGACTTCAAAAAACAAACCTATAAGCGCAGTGGTTTAAGCAGCATAGCACCAGCGATAAAGTTTGTTCCTTTTCCAAAATTAAATCGGTTTGCCATCCAAACTTCACTGAGTTTTCCGCTGTTTCAAAAAGAAGTAGAAGAGGGTGTTTTTTTGGACCAGAAAGGATACACTTTTCAAAATCGTTTTTTCTTTGATTACTTGGCCCCCAATGGAGCCATTCAAATATATAGTGAGCTCAATACAGAACTCAACTTTGGCGAAAATGCGGAGAGTTTTGCCAATGATTCTTTACGGATAAGCCCAGGAATATTTGTCAGTTATTTTCCACGCCCAAATACAACCGTATTGGGCTTGGTACAGCATGCAGAATTGATTGAAATTCAGGATAGCCTCAATCAACGCTTTACCAGTGTTGGTGGGGGGATAAAGCATCAATTGACCTCTCTGTTGAACCTAGAACTTCTTTATACCAAATTTATTTCGGGAAAAAGTACAGGCTTCGGAC
>WTJB01000240.1 GCA_011526335.1 Candidatus Arcticimaribacter sp. | reverse complement strand
GGTTTGGACTTTACCACCCGTGGGAGAGGAGTGTCTGTCATTTTTGGTGATGGTGCTGGGGCAGCGGTATTGACCCGTTGTGAAGACAACACTAAAGGAATTTTATCCTCTCACTTATATTCCGAAGGCGAGCACGCAAAAGAACTCTCTTTGATCGGACCGAGTACACAACGTTGGGTGCCTGAGATTATCGAGGCCAATGACCCCACAGACGAAAGTTATTATCCCTACATGAACGGACAAATGGTGTTTAAAAATGCAGTTGTTCGTTTTTCTGAAGTAATCAAAGAAGGTTTGGCGGCCAACCAATGGACTCCCGAAGACATCGATCTTTTTGTGCCCCACCAAGCCAACCTGAGGATATCCCAATTTATTCAGAAAAAATTTGGTTTAAAAGACGACCAAGTGTACAATAACATTATGCGTTATGGAAACACCACAGCAGCCTCAATTCCTATTGCCTTAACCGAAGCTTGGGAAGAAGGTAAAGTGAAGTCCGGAGACAAAGTAGTTTTGGCTGCATTTGGGAGCGGATTTACTTGGGGGAGTAGCTTGATGATTTGGGACTAAACCAGGGCAATTCATGAAAACATTACTGATAGGTGCGTCGTTAAATCCAGAGCGCTATGCCTATCAAGCGGTACATCTTTTGGTGGAAAAAAACCAAGAGGTCATTCCTTTTGGTCTAAAAGAAGGCAGTATCGCTGGCCTATCGATCATCACAGAAAAAAAAGCCTTTAAAGATATCCATACGGTAACCCTATATGTAGGGCCAAAGCATCAAAAGGAGTATTATGATTATATTCTTTCGCTCAACCCACAACGTGTTATTTTTAATCCAGGTACGGAAAACAAAGACTTCGAAGACGCGCTTAAACGTCAGGGTATTTTTTCTGAACGTGCCTGCACTTTAGTGCTTTTGCGCACGAATCAATACCAGTCCTAAGAAGGTCAAGGCACCGTTCAGCACAAGGATGAAAAATCCTATCTCAAAGCTGAAAAAATGGTTTAGCCCAAGAGAACAAACATAGCTCGCCAAGGGAGCAATAATGGCTACAACGGCTACCCAACGATCTTTAATTTTCCATTGTGTAAGCAGTCCATAGGCATACAACCCCAGCAAGGGGCCGTAGGTATAGCCGGCAAACGTAAAAATCTTAGCGACTACACTGGCATCTGCTATGACGTATTTAAAGACCAAAATGACCAGTACCAATACACCCGACAAAACAAGGTGTATTTTTTTTCTCAACAGAATGTCTTCAGCTTTATTGGTATGGGTTTCCATTTTATACAAGTCTACTGCAACCGATGTGGTTAGCGACGTTAAGGCGCTATCTGCACTACTGTATGCAGCGGCAATAAGCCCAAGGATAAATAATCCTCCGACGTAAATACCCATTTCTGGGAGCATAACTACGGTGGGAAAGAGTGCATCTTTGTGGGCATCAATACCATTTTGCTTGGCGTAAACGAGGAGTAAAAAGCCAAGGGTAAGAAAAATAAACTTTACAATGACCAACACTACCGTAAACCAAAACATGTTTTTTTGTGCATCTTTTACATTGATACAGCTGAGGTTTTTTTGCATCATATTTTGGTCTAAACCGGTCATGACAATGGCAATAAAAGCCCCTGAGAAAAATTGTTTCCAAAAATATTGCCCGCTTTTTATATCATCAAAAAAGAAGATGCGGGTTTCGGGACGTTCTTTTAGTGCTTTCCAAAGAGTACCCATATCCCATTCTAAGCCTTCCATAAGGGCGTAAATGCAAATTCCCATAGCACTTAGCATAAAAAAGGTCTGCAGCGTGTCGGTCCAAACGATGGTCTTGATGCCTGATCGGAAAGTATATACCCAAATCAACAAAATGGTAATCACTACCGTAAACCAAAAGGGAATATGTAAGGCATCAAATACTAAAAGTTGTAAAATATTGGCGACTAAATAGAGCCTAAAACTGGCCCCAACTATTCTAGAAATTAGAAAAAATACTGCGCCTGTCGTATAACTTCGAGGACCAAAACGTTCTTCTAAATAGGTGTAGATAGATACCAATTGTAAGCGGTAATACAAGGGGAGAAGAACCGCCCCGATAATAAAATAGCCCAGCACATACCCCATCACCATTTGCATATAGCTGAACTGCGAAGCTTCTACCCAGCCAGGAACAGAGATAAACGTGACGCCCGATAAGGTAGCTCCTACCATACCAAAGGCTACCACATACCAAGGAGAAGATTTTTCTGCGGTAAAAAAAACAGAATTACTCCCTTTTTTTCCGGTTCGTTGAGCAATAAAAATCAATACCCCAAAGTAGGCTATGATTAAAAATAATATATGTAATGATGACATCTTTTTGGCCTTGAATCGGTAAAGATACAAAAGGAAACAGAAGAAATTATTTCGTAATTTCAACCCATGGAATTTTCATCAAAATATTTGAGTAATGCAGTGGATGAAATGGCTCAACTTCCCGGTATAGGAAAGAGAACGGCACTTAGAATGGTCTTGCATTTATTGAAACAGCCTGTAGAACAAACCAAGCAGTTGACCGCCGCATTGGATCGTTTTAGAGAAGAAATAATTTTTTGTGAGGAGTGTCACAATCTATCCGATCAAAAAATTTGTGAAATCTGTAGTAACCCAAAACGCGATAATGCTCAGCTATGTGTGGTAGAAGATATTCGAGATGTAATGGCTATTGAAAATACGGGGCAATACCAAGGAAAATATCATGTCTTGAATGGTATCATTTCTCCGATAGACGGAATTGGTCCACAGGATTTAACCATTGCGAGTCTTCAAGAAAAAATAGCAAAGGGAGAAATAAAGGAAGTGATTTTTGCATTGAGTGCCACCATGGAAGGCGATACGACAATTTTTTATATCCATAAACAATTGGCTGCTTATGAGGTAAAAATGTCCACCATCGCTAGGGGCGTCCCTGTAGGGGATGAGCTTGAATATACCGATGAAGTAACTTTAGGGCGAAGCATCCAAAAAAGAGTTCCGTATGAGGACTCCATCCGTTAAATCTGTAAAACTCTCCTAGAATTTTGGTACCTTTGTCAGGCCTTAAAAAAGGGATTGCTCATGGGAAAATATTTACTCAAACTCCCCAAAATGGGAGAAAGTGTTTCTGAAGCTACGCTTACCGCTTGGCTCAAAGAGGTAGGCGATTCCATAGCCATAGACGATGCTGTTGTAGAAGTAGCTACGGATAAGGTAGACTCTGACGTACCTTCTGAATACGCAGGCGTGCTACTCGAAAAAAAGTTTGACCTCAATGAGGTCATTCAAGTAGGAGAGGTGATTGCGGTAATTGAAACCGAAGTAGAAATTCCCACCTTAGAAGAAGATGATTTATCCCTAGAAGAAGTCGCTCAAGAAGAGCCTGCTGACGAAGTTTTGGAAGAAATTGTTAAAGTCGTAGAAGCCCCCTTACACCCGGTGGCTTCAGAAGCTACCAAAATAAATAGTGACGACAGAAAAGCGTATTTTTCTCCCTTGGTAAAAAACATTGCCGAGAAAGAAGGGATTTCGGCACAGGAATTGGCTCAAATTCCCGGAACAGGAGAAAAAGGGCGGGTAACCAAAAATGATATTCTGGCTTATATCGCCTCACCAAAAAAGACTGACGTACAGCCCTCCAAACCGACGAAGCAAGAAACGCCTAGTCAAACCACTACTATCTCCACCAATCCCCCTACACAGATGCATCAATCGATAGGAGGACAAGATCAAATCATTGAAATGTCTCGTATGGGCAAAATGATTGCAGATCATATGATTGAAAGCAAAAGGACCGCTGCCCATGTGCAGTCTTTTGTGGAGGTAGATGTCACAGAGTTATGGGATTGGCGCGAACGTGTCAAAGGAAATTTTCAGAAAAGAGAGGGAGAAAAGTTAACCTTTACGCCCATTTTTATGCAGGCTGTTATTCAAGCGTTAAAAGACTTTCCTCTTCTTAATAGCTCCGTCAATGGCAACCAAATAATTCAAAAGAAAGACATTAATCTTGGAATGGCCACAGCTTTGGGCGACGGAAACTTAATTGTTCCTGTGATTAAAAATGCTGACTACCTTAATCTGGTTGGTTTAGCCAAAGCCGTAAATGACCTCTCGTTTAGAGCAAGAAAAAATGCCTTATTGCCTGACGAAGTGCAAGGCGGTACCTATACCGTTACCAATATTGGGAACTTTGGTTCCATAACCGGAACTCCCATCATCAACCAACCGCAAGTAGGTATTTTGGCCCTCGGGGTTATTCGAAAAATGCCTGCTGTGATAGAAACACCGGATGGAGATTTTGTAGGTATTCGTAAGAAAATGATTCTCGCACATAGCTATGACCATAGAATCATCAACGGTGCTATGGGGGGGCAATTTGTTCGAAAAGTGGCTGATTATCTTGAAAATTGGGACACCACTATAGATTTTTAACTAATCCTTATTTATTATGTCATTATCGCTTACCCGTCCCCTGTGTTTTTTTGATCTAGAAACAACAGGTGTCAATGTCGTTACCGACCGTATTGTTGAAATTGCAATACTAAAACTTTTACCTAATGGCAACCGAGAAGGAAAAACATGGTTGGTAAACCCGGGTTGTCCTATCCCCAAAGGGGCTTCGGATGTTCATGGAATTACAGACGACAAGGTGGCCGATGCTCCCTTATTTAAGCAGTTGGCAACAGAGATATACCATTATATACAAGGCTGTGATTTGGCAGGGTTTAATTCAGACCGTTTTGATATTCCTCTTTTGGCGGAAGAATTTATGCGGGCAGAAGTAGACTTTGATCTTAAAAATCACAAAACCATTGACGTCCAAACCATTTTTCATAAAATGGAACAGCGAACCCTTACAGCGGCTTTGAAATTTTATTGTGGCGAGGATTTGGTCAATGCCCATAGTGCTATGGCAGATACAGAAGCCACCTGTGATGTTTTACTGGCCCAAGTCGAAAAATATGAGGAATTGGAAAATACGACTGAATATTTGAGCGCCTTTTCTACCCGAAAAAAATCTGTTGACGTCGCAGGCTTTATTGTTTTAAACGAAGACAATGAACCCTCTTTTTCTTTCGGAAAACACAAAGGGAAAACCATAGATGAAGTGCTCGAAAAAGAGCCCGGATATTTCGGATGGCTCCTCAATGCAGACTTTCCTCTTTACACTAAAAAAGTTTTAACGGCGCACCGCTTAAGTAAAATGGGTAAATAATGAAAATCATTTGTATCGGTCGTAATTATACCGACCACATCAAAGAACTCGAGAACGAAAAGCCCAAAGACCCTGTTGTTTTTTTAAAACCCGATACGAGTATCCTCCTAAAAGGGCAACCTTTCTTTATTCCAGATTTTTCCGAGGATGTTCATCATGAAGTTGAGGTTTTGGTAAAAATCAACAGAATAGGAAAGCATATACAACCCAAATTTGCCCATAAATATTATGACGAAATCGGGTTGGGAATCGATTTTACTGCCCGCGATTTACAAGCTCAGCTAAAAGCAAAGGGACTGCCTTGGGAAAAAGCAAAAGCATTTGATGGTGCTGCAGTCATCGGGAAGTGGTGTTCAAAATCTGATCTCCCGCCCGTAGATGCATTGAACTTTTCCTTGCAGAAAAACGAAACCATTGTTCAACAAGGAAATACCGCTTTGATGCTCTGGAAAATAGACGATTTGATTGCCTATGT
>WTJB01000328.1 GCA_011526335.1 Candidatus Arcticimaribacter sp. | reverse complement strand
TAGCTGTTCTAAGCAATATTCATCTCGATATTCAACAAGGAGAAGTTGTTGCTATCGTGGGGCCTTCTGGAGCGGGTAAAACCACTTTGCTTCAAATATTAGGCACCTTATCGACAGCGGATACCTCCCCGGGATCTGCCCTCTTTATAGACCAAAAGGAAATTAGGAATCTATCGACCAAATCTTTGGCACAATTTAGAAACCAAAACATTGGTTTTATTTTTCAATTTCATGAACTGATCGATGAGTTTACTGCCCTTGAAAATGTAATGCTGCCGGGAAGAATTGCTGGAAAAAAGGTCAAAGAATTATCTCCAAAAGCAAAAGAACTCCTTCAAAATTTGGGTCTTGCAGGGCGTTTTAACCACAAGCCCAACGCCCTCTCTGGCGGAGAACAACAACGGGTTGCCGTTGCTAGGGCATTAATGAATCAACCCAAAATCATTTTTGCCGATGAACCCAGCGGCAATCTAGACAGCGAGAATGCAAAGCAATTACATGAATTGTTTTTTACGTTAAGGGAACAGTACAACATCACTTTTGTTATTGTCACCCACAACCCATCATTGGCCGCTATGGCCGACCGTAAAATTGAACTCCGCGACGGGAGCATTCAAAACGCATGAAGTTTACGGAATTAAAAGCTTTTTTAGACGAAAAAGCCGCCTACTACCAGTCCAATGCCTTTATAGAAGAAGACCCGATACAAATCCCACATGGGTTTTCCACAAAAGAGGATATCGAAATTTCTGCCTTTTTGGTCGCTACCATTGCTTGGGGCAACCGAACCACCATCATCAAGAACGGAAAACGAATGATGGACTATATGGACCAATCTCCCCATGCTTTTATTCTTCATCACCGTCCAAAAGATTTGTTGCCGCTTAAACATTTTGTCCACAGGACCTTTAATGGGGAAGACTTTGTATACTTCATACAAGCATTACAATACATCTACCGCCAACACGATGGACTTGAAGCGGTTTTTGCCCAATATGCCCAGCCGGATAATTTGCAAGAAGCGATTCATGCTTTAAAAACCCTTTTCTTTCAACTCCCGCATCCTCCGCGAACGACAAAACACCTATCTGATCCAAAAAAAGGATCGGCAGCGAAGCGAATCAATATGTTTTTAAGGTGGATGGTAAGACCCGCTCATCACGGAGTAGATTTTGGTCTTTGGTCCCAACTACATCCACGACAACTGTCTTGTCCTTTGGATGTGCATTCAGGTAATGTTGCTCGGAAATTAGGCTTATTAACTCGGAAACAAAACGATGCTAAAGCTTTGGCAGAACTCGATAGTGCCCTACGTAAACTCGATGCAGAGGATCCGGTCAAATACGACTTTGCCCTTTTTGGTTTAGGGGCCTTTGAAAAATTTTAGCATTCCCTCAGGTTCAAAAGCTGATTCCTCAATTTCTTTTGTATTTTTGTCTTCAGTGTAGCAAAGCAAGCATTGATGAAAATACTCTTAAAAAAAGCGACTATAATTGATCCTCAAAGTCCTTTTCATCATGCTCAAAAAGACCTTTTAATCGATCAAGGCAGCATTGTTTCGATTCAGGATAACATTACCGACGCAAAAGCCAAAAAAATTTCTTATCCCAACCTGCATGTATCGCGTGGATGGTTGGATACAAGCGTTAGTTTTGGAGAACCCGGTTTTGAAGAGCGAGAGACCTTAGACAATGGATTGATAACCGCTGGGAAAAGTGGGTTTACCAACATTATGCTAAACAGTGTAACCGCCCCCCTTTTGGATAATGCTTCCACAGTGGGACAGCTGGTAAACTACAGTGCAAATTATGCCACACAAATACACCCAATCGCTTGTTTTTCGCAGGGTCAAAAAGGAGAAAAACTCAATGAATTTTTTGATCTAAAAAAACATGGCGCCGTAGCCTTTGGCGATTTTCAGTTGCCCATCGTACAGCCCGAGCTGTTAAAAACAGCCCTTTTATACAGTCAAGGGGTATCTGGAATTATCATGAGTTATCCGTTTACTGCTCAAATGGGGCAACCCACGGGTATCCATGAGGGTCTGGTGAGTACGCAATTGGGATTGCGTGGAGAACCCGATCTTTTTGAAAGCCTCCAGGTTCAAAGAGATTTGGCCATATTAGAATACACGGGCGGTAAACTTCACCTCCCCTCCCTTTCCGCTGAAAAGAGTGTCGCCATGGTTAGAGCGGCCAAAAAGAAAGGCTTGGATGTAAGCTGTAGTGTCGCCTTGGCCAATCTGCTATTTACGGAAGATCAACTGATGGATTTTGACCATCGCTTTAAACTAACTCCCCCCCTACGGACTAAGGAAGACAGAGAGGCCTTAAAAGAAGGTGTGCTGGATGGTACCATAGACATGATTACGTCTAACCACCTCCCGCTAAATGAAGAAATCAAAGCACTGGATTTTCAAATTTCTGCCCCAGGAACCACTGGGCTAGAAGCGTTCTTTGGGGTATTGAATACCCTATTCCCTACCGAAAAAACAATTCAGTTATTATTAAAGGGGTACGAGCGTTTTGGCCTAGACAACCCAAGTATAGAAGAAGGAAATAAAGCGCAATTGAGCCTTTTTAACCCGGAAGGAGACGGGGTTTTTGAGCAGCATAACATCTTATCTACTTCAAAGAATTCTGCCTTTGTCGGTGCCGCTACGCGTGGTAACGTTTATGGCGTTATTCGAGGAAACCACCACCAATTCAACGGATTTGAGTAGCACACAGATTTTAGATTACCAAATACGCCCGCCCAAAGCGCCACAAGAAAAACCCGGAGTGCTTTTTCTATTACACGGCTATGGAAGCCATGAAATGGATTTGTTTTCGTTTGCCGATTACCTACCGGATCAATTTATGGTTATTTCCTTAAGGGCTCCCTTATCGCTTGGTTTTGGTGGATATGCATGGTACTCCATCTATTTTAATGAAACCGATTTATCAAAATGGTCGGATAATGACGAAGCCCTAAAAGCGCAGGCCATAATTTTAGACAACATTGAACACCATTGCGAGCATTTACACTTAGATAAAAACAACGTTCATTTACTTGGACTTAGCCAAGGAGCTATTCTCAGTTGGGCCGTGGGCTTGTCGCATCCGCATAAAATTAAAAGCGTTATTGCGCTAAGTGGCTATGTAAACAAAGATATCACTAGCCTAGATGCAAAGGCCAAAAACCTCCTGTGCTTCAGTAGCCACGGAACACAAGACCCTACCCTTCCGGTACAATGGGCCCGAGATGGAGTACATTATTTAACAGAAAATGGGCTGACTGTAACCTACAAAGAATATCCGGCGGGACACGGAATAGTACCCGAAAATTTTCAAGACGTCTTGGCTTGGATGAAATTGAATTTGTAAAACCTATTGGGCCAAGGGCCTTAAAATCAACGCATTATTTTGATCGATTGCAAAGGACAACAAGGATTCTTTTTTAACGGTTCCATTAGAGTAAAGTGCAATCAACCAACGGTCATTTAACAGTTTTATTTTTTCAAAAAAATATTTTCCCTCTTTTTCTAAAAAAATGTCTTTGAGCTTGTTAGGAGATTTGTTTAAAGAAAATATTTTATTTTCAATCCAAGCTTGAAGGCTGTCCGTATTTTCTGTACCAAACTGTTTTTGCAAGGCGGGAGTATCGCGAAATCTAAAATATACTTGCTGCTCATAGCTGCTTTGCAATTTTTTATACCGCTGCTGTAGGCGTTGAATTTTTTCTTCCTTTTCGATCAATCGAGATTGCTGATCTTCCATCACACGATTGCTATTGACAATCTGAAAAATCAAGATTAAAACCGAAAACACAAAAAGATAAAAGATGAGTTTAGACTTCATTTAGACTGAAATTTTTAAGTTGTCATAAGCGAGGTATACATGAGGAGGCAATTTGGCTTGGACTTCATCATGGAAACCGAGCAAATGACTTATATGGGTGAAATACGTTCGTTTGGGTTGCAATTCTTCTACCAAAGCAAGGGCTTCACTAAGGTTTAGATGCGAAGGGTGCGGCTCTTCACGAAGGGCATTGACCACCAAAACATCTAAGCCTTTGAGTTTTTCTTTTTCAGGCGTAGAGATGGTTTTTACATCGGTCAAATAGGCAAAATTTCGGATGCGATAACCCAAGACAGGCAACTTGGCATGATTTACTTCTATAGGGGTTACAAGCTCATTGGCCAGCATAAAGGTTTTTTCTTTTGCAACCTCTGTTACCTGAACCGACGGGGCGCCAGGATATTTATTCTCTTCGTTGAAAATGTATGAAAACCGCTGCTTTAGGGCCTTATGAACGTCATGACGCATATACATTTGTATTTTTCCTTGGCGAAAGAAAAAAGGGCGGATATCGTCTAGACCTGCGGTATGATCTGCATGCTCATGGGTAAATAAAATGCCATCCAAATGCTGAACCTCTTGTTGTAGCATTTGTTGACGAAAGTCCGGTCCGCAATCCACAACATAAAATTGGTCTTCCCAGGCAATGGAAATAGACACCCGCAATCGCTTGTCTTTTGGATTTGAACTTAAGCAAACCGGGTGTTGGCTTCCTATAATGGGGATTCCCTGTGAAGTTCCCGTACCTAAAAAAGTAATTGTTAGCATCTTTTCAAAGGTAAAACTTTGCAATGGAATAAAGCAATATTTGTACATTTGTTAGAAGCACTCAATACTATGTCTGTACACATTCCAGGAGAAAAAGAAATGGAAAAAATGCCTTCCATAGAAGCCAAGGCATTACGTATCAATCTAAACAACTATATCTACGGCACATTTGCTGAAATAGGCGCAGGTCAAGAAGTAGCCCGGCATTTTTTTCGCGCGGGGGGAGCTTCGGGTACCATTGCAAAAACCATTAGTGCCTACGATAAAAACTTTAGTGATAACATTTATGGGGAAGAAGACGACCGACGCTATGTAACCGAGGCTCGTCTTTATAAGATGTTGGATCATGAAATGAAATTGTTGGAAGAACGTATTCCTAGAGAAGAAAACCCCAACAAAATGTTTTTCACCTACGCCAATACGGTTGCTACAATAGATTTTGCTAAAAAGTTTAAAGGCCATGGTTGGATGGGGATTCGTTTTCAGGCGGCTCCCGATCAGGAATACAGTGAAATCACGCTGCATGTAAGGTTTCATCATACAGAAGCGCGTTTTCAGCAAGAAACCTTAGGGCGTATGGGGGTGAATCTTGTTTATGGGGCCTTCTACAAGCATGATCAACCCAAAAAATTACTAAAGTATCTGTATGATAATATTGATTCTGATGCGATAGAAATTGACACCATCAACTTCAAGGGACCTTTATTTAAAGAGGTAGATAACCGACTGATGAGTTTGCAATTGGTTAAACGCGGGATGACCCAAGCCGTGATGTTCGATACCAATGGAAACAATATTTTACCTGCAAGAGAACTCTACAAGAAAAACATATTAACCCTTCGGGGGAGTTTTAGACCTGTAACCAAGGTCAACATTGATATGTTTGAAAAATCATTGGATGTCTTTGTCAAGGAAAAAGAGGTAAATGAAGAAAAAACCGTCGTCATCTTTGAAATTACCCTATCAAATCTGAGTGCTCAAGGAGAAATTGATGAAAAAGACTTTATGGATCGGGCAAAACTGCTCTGCTCTTTAGGCCATGTGGTGATGATCTCCAATTTTAAAGAATACTACAAACTTGTAGATTACCTTGCCCAATACACCAAAAAAC
>WTJB01000021.1 GCA_011526335.1 Candidatus Arcticimaribacter sp. | reverse complement strand
TCTGTAGTCCCTTCTGCATAAGAAGTTTCTAAAGCCGTAGAAAAATCATCCGTTGCAACTCCTTTTCCATTGACCAAAAGATCATAAGCTTTTTTGACGCGATCCCAGCGCTGATCCCGATCCATCGCAAAATAACGTCCCACCAAGGAGCCGATTTTACCCGTTGTTTCGGTCATGTGCTTTTCAATATCTTTTACAAATCCTGCCCCAGATTGCTGATCTACATCTCTTCCGTCAGTAAATGCGTGGAGAAATACCTCATCTACATTTTCTGCGTGAAAAACATCCAGTAAGCCCTTGATATGATTTATATGGGCATGCACACCACCATCGGACAATAACCCAAGCATATGGATGGGTTTATTGTTTTCTTTAGCATAGGCTATAGCGTCTTGCAATACCTGCTCGTCTTTTAATGTATTGTTTTCGAGCGCTAAGTTGATTTTAGCCAAATCTTGATAAACAATCCTTCCAGCACCTAGGTTCATATGTCCCACCTCACTATTTCCCATTTGTCCTTGGGGTAAGCCTACATGCATTCCGTCTGTAAGGAGGTCATTGTGTTGATAATCTTGATAAAGACGATCGATATTTGGAGTATGGGCTTGGTCTACTGCTGATACCTCAGGGTTGGGGGCTTTTCCCCATCCGTCGAGGATCATTAAAATTGCTTTTTGAGCCATTCGTATTGTTTTTGCAAAGATAGCAATTCACTTTATTAGATTGCGCTATTAAGTTTCTTTAACTACATTTAAGCCAAAGAAAATTTTAGCATTGTTAGAAGGCATAGTTTATCGGTCAACGGGGAGTTGGTACTGGGTTAAAAGCAATACAGGCGAATTTTATGACTGCCGTATAAAAGGGAAATTTCGTCTAAAAGGAATAAAGCATACCAACCCCATTGCTGTAGGCGATCATGTTCGTTTTTCCCTCCTCACAGAAGGGGAAGTTACCAATGGTGTTATTGAGGAAATTCTACCCCGCGAAAATTACATTGTTCGCCGTTCAGTAAACCTATCGAAACAAACCCATATCATTGCGTCGAATATCGATCAAGCTTTGTTGCTTATTACCCTCAACAATCCCCCCACCTTTTTTGCATTTATTGATCGTTTTTTGGTTACGGCCCAGGCCTATCAGATTCCTGTTATTTTGATTTTTAATAAAATGGACACCTATGACGAAGCAGAACAAGCCGAGGTGCAATGGATGAAATCTATTTACGAAGCGCTGGACTATCCTTGTTACGAAATCTCTTGTTTTAATGCAGAAGATGTGGCAAAAGTAAATGGGTTAATGCGGGGGAAAGTCTCCATGTTTTCGGGCCATAGTGGGGTGGGGAAGTCCACCTTATTAAACGCATTGTCACCCAATCTAAATTTACGTACGGCCGCCATTTCTGCACAGCACCAGCAAGGACAACACACCACTACTTTTGCAGAGATGTTTGATCTTTCTGAAGATATAAGCATTATAGACACTCCCGGGATAAAAGGGTTTGGAGTGGTCGATATGCAAGCGGAAGAATTGGGGAATTATTTTCCTGAGTTTTATGCCCTAAAAAGTGAGTGTAAATTCAACAATTGCTTGCATGTAGACGAACCCCATTGTGCTGTAAAAAATGCAGTTGAAGAGGAAGAAATTGCTCCCTCCCGCTATGACAGTTATCTGCAATTATTGGAGGAAGACACCCCTTATAGAAATTGATATGCGAATTGTAATTCAAAGAGTAAGCGAAGCAGCTGTCCGTGTGGAGGGCGAAGTAGTTGGAAAAATCGATCAAGGCCTTATGGTTTTGTTGGGGATTGAAACTGCCGATACCCAAGAGGATGTCGATTGGCTCGTAAATAAAATGCTTAACCTTCGCATTTTTAACGATGAGAATGGCGTCATGAATACTTCTTTGCTCGATGTAAAAGGCGGTTTATTGGTCATCAGTCAATTTACCCTTATGGCGGCAACAAAAAAAGGAAATCGCCCGTCGTATATCCGAGCGGCAAAACACGAACAGGCCATTCCTCTATACGAAAGCTTTTGTGCCAAAGCCGAACAACGCTTGGGGCAAGCTGTACAAAAAGGCATTTTTGGAGCCGATATGAAAGTGTCTTTATGCAATGATGGTCCGGTGACTATACTCATTGATTCTAAGCATAGGGAATAAGAAAAGTCTAGAAAAATAGTTAATAAATATTCACCTCAGATTCTAGGGTAACAGCAAATTCAGTGTATACTGCCTTTTGAATTTCACGGGCAAGCGAGAGAATTTCGGCCCCTGTAGCCTTTCCGTAATTGACTAAAACAAGGGCTTGATGTTCATGTACCCCTGCATCGCCAATTCGCTTTCCTTTATAGCCTAGGATATCGATTAACCAGCCTGCAGGAACTTTTACCGTACCATCGGTTTGTGGGTAGTGGGGGAGTTGGGGATAGCGTTGCTGTAGGGCATCAAAATCCTGTTTTGTCAAGACCGGGTTTTTAAAAAAACTACCGCTATTGCCCAAGACCGCAGGGTCTGGTATTTTGCTTTGACGGATAGTAATAACCGCTTTGGCAATGCTTTGCGGACTTGGCGGGCTGTCTCCAAGGGTAGTGGTAATTGCCCCATAATGGGTTACCAATTGATGCTTTTGTTTTGTCAGCCGAAACCGTACGGAACAGATGATATACTGATTTTTTCCCTTTGTTTTAAAAAAGGAAGTACGGTACCCAAATTCAACTTGATTGAGGTCAAAATCTTCCAAAACAACATCTTTACGCCGAAGGGCAGTACAGCCGACAAAGACATCTTTGAGCTCAACGCCGTAGGCGCCTATATTTTGAATGGGTGCTGTACCTACATTTCCAGGAATGAGCGATAGGTTTTCTAAGCCTCCATAGCCTTGCGCCAATGACCAACATACAAAGTCATGCCAATTCTCTCCGGCTTGAACTTCAACGATGACCTCCTGATCATTTTCTTCGACAAGATCAATTCCTTTTAGATTTACGTGAACGCAAAGCCCCTTGATGGGCTGCGTCAGCAAAAGATTGCTTCCCCCTCCCAGGATAAAATGTTCTGAATATTCTGGGTGAACTAGGGCCGCTTTAAGCTCTTCAACGGAAGTAACCGAGACAAAAGCCGCTGCGGTTTCGTTTATCCCAAAGGTATTCCATTGTTGTAAAGAATGGTCTTTAATAATTTTCACCCCAAATGTTTTGAGCAAGTTAAAAATTAGTTTTTAGACCGATAGGCCTTCAAGGCTTTTTCTAAGATTTCTACTGCTCTAAGTAGTTTTTTATCGTTGAGGACAAACCCTATTCGGATTTGGTTTTTCCCAAAACCAGGAGTAGAATAAAATCCTGCTGCGGGAGCAAACATCACCGTCTCGTTTTGGTCAGAAAAATCAGTCAATAACCATTTTGAGAAATCCTCCGCATCCGCCACAGGCAACTGAACAATACAATAGAAAGCCCCTGTAGGATTCGACACCTGAACGCCATCAATTTTTTCTAACGCCTCGATCAATACATTCTTTCTGTGGGTGTATTCTTGGGCAACGTTAATGAGATAAGAAGGATCTGCATTCAATGCTGCCTCACTCGCCATAAGGGCATAGGTAGCCGGAGAAAGACGAAGGTGGGCAAACTTAAGTGCAGTAGACAAAAGGGCTTTGTTTTTGGAAACAATAGCGCCTACGCGTGCACCGCACATGCTGTATCGTTTTGACACTGAATCGATCATAATGGCATGATCTTCTAGTCCGGGAATATTAAGAACGGAAAAATGACGCGCCTCTTTTTCGTGTAAAAATTCGCGGTAAACTTCATCAACGATCAGATAGATATCGTGTTTTTTGGCAATCGCTCCTAAAGCGATGATTTCTTCTTTTGTGTATAAATAACCCGTAGGATTACTCGGGTTACAAATTAAGATGGCTTTGGTATTGGGGGTTACCTTTTCTTCAATTGCTTCTAAGGGAGGAAGGCAGAAGTTATCTTCAAATTTGGATAAAACGGGAATAACTGCCACACTGGCTGCCGCGGCAAAGCCGTTATAATTGGCATAAAAGGGTTCTGGAATGATGATTTCCTCACCCGCATCACAAATGCAGTTCAAGGCAAAAGCCAATGCTTCACTAGCTCCCGTAGTGATGATAATTTCCTCTGGTGTTAGCGAAATCTCATGTTCTTTGTAGTACGAACACAATGCTGTTCGATAACTGAGCGAACCCTCCGAAGAGCCATAGGGAAGTAAATTGAGGGTGTTGTTTTTGACAATTTCCAATGCCGATGCGGGGGCTTCAATATCAGGTTGACCAATGTTGAGGTGGTATATATGCTTGCCTTCCTGTTTTGCCTTTTCGGCGTACCCACTCAGTTTACGAATGGGTGATTCTGGAAGGTTGATTCCTTTTTTTGATAACGTTGGCATTGGGTCAAAAACTAATGGGTGCAAATATCAAAAAAATTGACGCAATAACCATATTGGAACAGCTTTTGTTAGAGATAAAACAATTTTATAAAGAAAAAGCATAAATTTAAGTATGTTCCGTTCTGCCTGTCTATTCTTGGTACTGTGTTTTGGTATTTCCCCTTCGCTTTATGGGCAAAGTAATTTTGAGTTTACCCACGGAAAAAAGAAAACCAAAATTCGTTTCACCCTGGTGAATAACCTCATTTTGATTCCTGTTCAAATCAACGGTTATCCTTTGCAGTTTATTCTAGATTCTGGGGTCAACTACAGTTTGCTTTTTAGTAACGAAAAAGTAAAGTCTTTGCCCTTTGAAGAAAAAAAGAGTTTCCAGTTAAAAGGATTAGGAACGAACAAACCCATTGATGCGTATCGTGTTTTGGCCAATACGTTTCGTGTTCGAAATATGATAAGTCACAAGCATGAAATACTTTTAATTCCTGAGGAGGAATATGTTTTTAGTAAGCGAATGGGGACCCAGATTGACGGTATATTGGGCTATTCTTTTTTTCAAGATCATATAGTAGCGATCGACTATAAAAGAAAAGTTCTAACCGTAGCCTTACCCGAAGAAAAAATGAAACGAAAACCGAAGGGTGTGACCTTACCCATTGCACTTCATCAAAGAAAACCTTTTATTCCAATAAAAGTACAGCTTAACGACAGTACTCAGGTAGAGGGGAATGTATTGTTAGACTCTGGATCTAGCGATGCTTTATGGTTGTTTGAAGGGGTTCACGGGATCAAGAAAAAAGCACCGTTTTTTAAAGATTTTTTAGGTACTGGAATCAATGGGGATATTTTTGGTCACCGAGGAAAAGTACAGCAAGTCGTCTTATCCAATTTTTCGATGCAAGAGGTCAAAGTGGCCTATCCTGACACGACCGCTTTTCAAAAAATAAAGTTTATAGACAATAGAATCGGCAGTATAGGCGGGGAGTTTTTGAGTCGGTTTAAGGTTCAAATCAACTATCCGGAAAGAGAACTTTACCTACGTCCGAATAGAGGCAGTCAAAAACCCTTTTATTATAACCTGAGTGGCATGGAGCTTGGGTTTGATGGGGTTCGTTTGGTAAAAGAGCAGATGAGTCCCATACGCCGAAGAAGTATAGCAGATAATGACGAAAGCGGTGGGGTGGAAGTCTATTTAAACCAGCGGTATCAATTAAAATTGTATCAAAGCATAGCCGTTATACAAATTCGACCCGACTCTCCAGCAGAAAAAGCAGGCTTAAAAATAGGAGATGTCATTACCCATATCAATAGAAAA
>WTJB01000045.1:4978-5763 GCA_011526335.1 Candidatus Arcticimaribacter sp. | reverse complement strand
TCAGAAGAATACAAAGCAGGCGCACGAAAATTCCCTGCCTTGGTTCCCATCAATGAAAAAGATCCTGAAAGTGAAAACAACAAAATGGCATGGGGGGTATTGGCGCAATGGAAAAAACCCTTCCTTACCTTATTTAGCGATCAAGACCCCATTACCAAAGGAGGCGAGCAGGTATTTCAAAAGATCGTCCCAGGAACCCAAGGGCAAGCCCACCGTATTGTTCAAGGCGGGCACTTCCTCCAGGAAGATTGCGGAGAAGAATTGGCCCAACTCATGCTGGACTTTTATAAGAAAAACCGTCCCAATTTATAATGAAATCCCTTGCCCCCTTTCTTTTGTGCCTTTTCCTTTTTCAATGCAAAAAGGAAGATGAGCCCATTACAGAACGCCTATTGGTTAACGCCTATAAAGTTCCTTGTACAGGATTTATTCCCCAAGAATGTTTCTTGGTAAAACAGGGAGATGATTTTCCCGACGGAGAATGGACCTATTTTTATTCAGCCATTGAAGGATTTGACTACACTCCCGGGTATGTCTATGATATCGAGGTAAAAAAAATAGAGCGAAACCCTGTCCCACAAGATGTAGGGAGGTTTCGCTATATTTTTTATCGTTTGGTGTCTAAAACGCCCGAGGACTAGATGTGTAAAGGTCTGTTTTCGGTTGCTGCTTATGCCGCCTCTATTACCGCTTCGGCGTAAGTAGGATGCGAATGAGACATTCTTGAAATATCTTCTGCAGAGGCACGGAATTCCATCGCCGTTACGGCTTCAGCAATAAGGTCA
>WTJB01000045.1:0-4968 GCA_011526335.1 Candidatus Arcticimaribacter sp. | reverse complement strand
CACCATATGTACCCCCAAAACTTCGTCGGTTGTTTTATCGGCCAAAATCTTCACAAAACCGTCTGTATCCATACTGGCACGTGCACGGCCTAGCGCACGCATAGGGAATTGACCGCTTTTGTAGGCCACTCCAGCGGCTTTTAATTCCTCTTCGGTTTTTCCTACAGAAGCAACTTCTGGCCAAGTGTAGATTACATTAGGGATAAGGTTATAATCAATATGCGGTTTTTGGCCGGCCAAAATTTCAGACACCATTACCCCTTCTTCTTCTGCCTTATGGGCCAACATAGCGCCACGCACTACATCGCCAATGGCGTAGATATTGCTTGCAGCGGTCTGCAAGTGATCGTTGACTTCAATCTGACCACGCTCCGTAAGTTTTACCCCTGCCGCTTCTGCATTGAGTCCATCGGTATAGGGTCGGCGGCCAACAGAAACCAGGCAGTAGTCGCCGCTAAAGTTTACTTCTTCTCCCTTTTTATTGGTGGCTGTCACCTGTACTTCGTCGCCTTTTCGTTCTACTTTGTTTACACCATGAGAAACATAAAACTTAACGCCCTGCTTCTTGAGTACTTTGGTCAATTCTCGAGAGACTGCGCTGTCCATCACCGGGGTAATACGGTCGGCATATTCGATGACAGAGACTTCTGCGCCTAGACGTCTATATACTTGCCCCAATTCTAAGCCGATAACTCCTCCGCCAATGACGATCATATGCTTTGGGATTTCTTTTAACTCTAAGGCTTCTGTCGAGGTGATGACACGTTCTTTGTCTAGGGTAATAAAAGGCAAGGATCCGGGTTTTGATCCGGTAGCGATAATGGTGTTTTTCGCTTCAATGGTCGTTTCTTTTTCGCCAGCGATTTTGATGTGCGTAGCATCGACAAAACTTCCCAAACCGTTAAAAACGGTAATGTTGTTTTTGTCCATCAAAAAGTCAATCCCTTTGGTCGTTTGTTCTACCACGCCTCTCTTACGCGCAATCATTTTTTCAAAATTCACTTTGATCTCTCCAGGAATTTCTATTCCATGGGTATCAAAATGTTTGATCGCATCTTCGTAATGGTGTGAAGAATCGAGCAAAGATTTTGAAGGAATACAGCCTACATTAAGGCAAGTACCGCCCAAGGTATTATATTTTTCTATTAGCGCTGTTTTCATTCCCAATTGGGCACAACGAATAGCAGCTACATATCCTCCAGGACCTGATCCGATTACGGCAACGTCAAATTGACTCATGTGGTATAGTTTAATTATAAAACAAAAATACAAATGTTTCATTTGCACTGAAATAAAATTGGTTTTTATCTTCTACATCCTACATTAATATCACCAAATCGTTTCATTATGTATTTATTTACCATTATTCTCTCTTTTTTACGCGATAAAGAGTATCGTCAATTATTAGGAACCACGGCAATTATTCTTGCCCTAGGTACCATTAGCTATCATTATCTTGAGGGTTGGTCATGGATTGACGCCTTGTATTTCTCTATCATCACATTAACCACCATCGGGTATGGCGATTTTTCACCACAAAGTACAGCGGGGAAGCTATTTACCATAGCTTATATTGTTGTTGGGATTGGCATGATCTTAGGCTTTATCAACGCTGTTTTTTATCACTACAAATCCCAAAGCGGAAAATCCAAATAAGAGAAAAAATCGTATCATTGGGGGAAAGAATTTGATATGACCCAAAAAAATCCCTCCATCAGTCTAGGCCAAGCCTTACTGCCCGTTATCATTCTCGTCCTCTTGCTCGCCTTCAATGTATTTGTTTTTGGCGATGATGCTTTGGGCGGATCAAATCAGTTTATTTTATTGATTGGGGCTGCCGTGGCCGCTGTAGTAGGTTTTCGCAATAAAGTAAGCTATGAAGTCATGCTTGAAGCCGTTGGGACCAACTTAAAATCCACTACGGGAGCCATCTTGATTCTCCTTTTTGTAGGTGCGCTGGCAGGAACATGGTTATTGAGTGGTATTATTCCCGCAATGATTTATTACGGTCTCCAAATATTGCATCCCAGTATATTTTTACCCGCATGCATTATCATCTGTGCGATTATCTCATTGGCTACCGGGAGTAGCTGGACCACTTCTGCCACAGTTGGGATTGCCTTGATTGGGATAGGACGTGCTTTAGAAATTCCGGTAGGTATGGTCGCAGGTGCGGTGATTTCTGGGGCTTATTTTGGGGATAAATTATCGCCTTTAAGTGATACCACTAATCTAGCCCCCGCCATGGCAGGGACCGATTTATTTACCCACATTCGCTACATGACCTATACCACGGTACCGAGTATCGTGATTACCTTGATTGTCTTTTTGTTCTTGGGCTTTTTTCAAGAGACCAACGGGCAGGCCGATACACAAGTATTACTCAATAGCATTGACGAACGTTTCAACATCAATCTTGGGCTTTTTATCGTTCCGATTTTCGTCATCATTATGATTGTTCGCAAAGCCCCTCCCCTTGTCGCGCTAATGACAGGAACCCTACTGGGGGGATTATTTGCGCTACTCTATCAACCCCATTTGGTTTTAGAAACTGCAGGAGCTGTGCAATTAAATCTAACTTCTGCTTACCGCGGTATTATGAATGCAATTACGGTAAATAATGCGATTGTTACATCAAACGAATTGCTTAATGACCTCTTTACCTCTGGCGGAATGCAAGGCATGCTAGGAACCATTTGGCTCATCATTTGTGCCATGGTTTTTGGGGGGACCATGGATGCCATCGGGGGACTTCAAAAGCTAAGTAGTGCTTTATTGGAAAAGGCACAAAGCACCTTCCAGCTCTTTGCAGGAACTGCGGCCTCTTGTGTTACCATTAATTTGACCGCTTCCGATCAATACCTCTCCATTGTACTTCCGGGAAAAATGTTTGATCAAGCCTATCGCGATCGTGGCTTAGCTCCAGAAAATTTGAGTAGAACCCTTGAAGATTCTGGGACAGTAACCTCAGTCCTCATTCCTTGGAATACCTGTGGGGCCTATCAATCTGGCGTATTGGGTGTAGGGGTAGGCGAATATTTTGTATTCGCTATTTTCAACTTGCTCAGTCCAATCATGACCCTTGTTTATGCTTACTTTGGACTAAAAATAAGGGGGTTAAAATAAGTTCCCTTTCCATATAAGTGTTTCCTATAGTAGCATCATAAATTGATATTTGTAAAGGCGGTAATCCTCTTTACAAAATGTATTTTTGTCGAAATTTAAAACTAATTGTTATGTCTATAGTAGGAAAAAAATTCCCTGATTTAAACGTTAATGCCATGAACGAAATGGGAGACACCATTTCTGTTAACGTGCTTAAAGAAGCCATTGAAAACAAGAAAAAAGTTCTTTTATTCTGGTACCCAAAAGATTTCACTTTTGTATGCCCAACAGAATTGCATGCTTTTCAAGAAGCTTTACCCGAATTTGAAAAAAGAAATACCATTGTAATCGGTGCTTCTTGTGACACTGCTGAAGTACATTTTGCTTGGTTAAACACCCCAAAAGACGAAGGGGGTATTGAAGGGATTACCTATAACCTTTTGGCCGACAGCAACCGAAACCTATCGGGATTGTTAGGTATTTTGGACAGTACCAATGAGCGTTATGATGAAGAAACTGGAACGGTTTTAGTCGATGGTGACAACGTGACTTTCCGCGCTACCTACATCTTAGATGAAGAAGGTACGGTTCAGCACGAAGGAATCAACAACATGCCTATTGGAAGAAATGTAAATGAGTACTTACGCATCATTGATGCTTTGGCGCATGTTCAAGAAAAAGGCGAAGTATGTCCTGCCAACTGGGAAGAAGGAAAAGAAGCAATGAATGCTGACCGTAAAGGCGTACAAAGCTACTTGAGCAACAACTAAATACTAGCTTATGTTGCAAGAAATTAAAGATGATAGCCTGGATAAAGTTGTCGCTGCGTCCGCAAAAGTAATCGTCCAATATTCTGCCGGATGGTGCGGCAACTGTCGTATCATGAAGCCAAAATTAAAAAAGATGGCCGCAGAAAATGAAGACATCACTTTTGTTGTGATTGATGCGGAGAAAAATCCAAATTCAAGGCAACTCGCAGATGTTAGCAATCTGCCCACCTTTGCAGCTTTTGCTGGTGGGAGTTTACTCAACCAAGTACAAACCAATAAAGTAGATGTACTAAAAACCTTTGTAGATGAAGTTGCCACTCATTAAGCACATTGTAGGCTTTGTAGAAGAATACGATGAAGATTACATCATAGAAACCTTGGAGGTGCTAGAACATTTATCTGAATTTTCTGGCCTAAAAGATGAAGAAATTGATGTTTTAGGAGAAATGATTTCGAACCTTTATGGTGCTTTAGAAGTCCATAAAGAGATCAAATCTGGAGGCACAAAAAAAGAGGCCTTAAACAACTTTATGAAACGGGTACAAGGTAGTATTGATACCTAATCGGAGACCCCTCTTAACGGAGGGGTTTTTTTATATTCTTTTCTTCCTTGATGACTTCGAAAAAAGGCCCTTAGAAGTCAATCATTATTTGTAATTTTGTGAGAAGCGCAGAGCTCACATATGACCGCAAAAAAAAAGACCACACCCAGAACACCCAAGTTTACATCGAACGATCCTCAAAAAAAACGATCGCGGGAAATCTTATTGGGCGGATTTTTGATCCTAGTGGCCTTATTGCTTTTTCTTTCGTTTGTTTCCTATTTTTTTAATTGGAAAGCCGATCAAAGCACCCTAGATCAATTGACGGAACGCAGCGTGGAAAGCAAAAATTTACTCAATAAACTCGGGGCGTATTTTAGTCACCTTTTTTTATTCCAACTCTTCGGTCTGGCCGCATTTATCTTTGACTATTTATTGCTGATCACCGGTTTGTTTTTGTTTTTAGATGTGCAAAAAAATAGCTTGCTCAAACGTTGGACTTGGGGGCTGTACTACCTTATTTTAGGAACAATCGCATCTAGTGTTCTAAG